>JAAZVJ010000064.1 GCA_018623675.1 Synechococcus sp. HW_metabat.54
GATGAGCTCTCCGCACTGATGGATTCCCAGGTGCGATCGAGATAGGTCACGAACGGTCGATAGTTCTCCGATAAGCCTGGGGCAAGCGCAGTTCTAGCGCTGTGTCCGCCGACACCACCACCTCAACCATGGGGTTCAACCGTTGGGTTCAACCGTTGGGTTCAACCGTGGCCGATTAACCCTGAATGAAATGACGCAGCTTGCGGGACTCTTGGGCCGCCTGCTGCTGAAGCTGCGCCGACGAACTCTTGCCTTGCTCACGCTGCTGAGCAGCGAACACATCAGCTTCGGTCACCGTTAATCCGCGTTCCGCCGCCAGATCGATGAGCGACTCCAGATCCAAGGGTCCTGCCATCCGTTGCGCCAAGACGGGATCCTGCGCGCGCAAGGCCAACAATTGGTCCAGATCGGCCAGTGCCATTCACACGTTGCATCGTGGCTCCCATCTTGGAGGCAAAGCTGCTACCACTGACGCAACGAGAGCAAGGTCTGCGCATGCAGTGGAAACCAACGGCCTTGATGCTCCTGCCTGTGGCGACCATGAGCATGCTTGCGGTGCTCTTCCTGGTGCTTTGGCAGGCATTCGCTCAACAAACAACCAGCATCAACCGTCTTCAGAAGCGGATCGGCGAGCTCGAGCAAAGCCTCCAAGAAAACCCAGCCGTCAGCAGCCAACTGCTCGAGCAGCAACTGCAACAGCTGCAGCGCAACCAACGGGAACTCGACGATCGCATCAGCCGCATGGCACGTCGCAACGATGATCGAAGCCAGAACACACTGAACCCAAGCACCGGTGCGTTCAGCGACGACGAGTTCTTTCGCTGATCAACCTTTCACCGCATCACTACTGGCGCTCGGAAGAATGAAGCGTTGAAGTAACACAAACAACACCAACACAGGCAAGATCGACACCACCGACCCGGCGGCAACGATTCTCCAATCGAGCGAAAAACTGCTGGAGAGCTGTTGAAGACCAAGGGGCAAGGTGTAAAGACCAGGGTCATCAAGAATCACCAGGGGCCAGAGAAAATCGCTCCAAGTGCCGATAAACACAAACACGCCCAAGGTGATCAAATCGGCCCGAGCGGCCGGAATCATCACGTTCCACCATTCCCCGAGTTTGCTGCAGCCATCAATCCGGGCCGCCTCTTCCAGCTCCACCGGCACAGCCAGAAAACTCTGGCGCAGCAAATAGAGGCCAAAGGCAGTGGCTGCTTGCGGAATCACCAAGGCCAACAAGGTGTTGCGCAACCCGAGCTGAACCATGAGCAGGTACAGGGGGATCATCACCACCTGAAAGGGAATCAGGATCGTGGCGACCACCAGTGCCAACACAAAACCTCGCCCGGCAAAGCGCATGCGCGCCAACGGGTAGGCAGCCAGCGAGCAAAACAAGAGATTGGCGACGACCGCCAAGCCACTCACGATCGTGCTGTTGAGCAGATACTGCGCGAGAGGATTCTCCCCAAACAGACGCCCATAAGCATCCAGACTGGGCTGGGAAGGCCAAAGCGCTGGAGGGGAAGAAAAAATATCTTCACTGGGTCCCTTCAGCGATGTGCTCACGAGCCACAACAAGGGCACCAGCACCACGAGCGCCAGCAGGATCAACAACAGCAACTGCAGAACAGCACCAACCCGTGAACGCGCGGAAGCAGGCATTGCGGTTACAGGCTCGGACGACCAGCAGTGACTTCAGCGGCATCCCGCTGGGGATGAATCTGTGGATGGTGCTGACCAGCCACGAGGCGATTGAGGGCATTCACAAAAGCCTGGGCTGCGGCCACAACGACATCCGTATCAGCGGAGTGTCCTGAATACAGCTGTCCATCCCGACGGAGGCGGATGGTGACCTCTCCCATGGCATCGATGCCCTCAGTCACCGACTTCACCGAGAACTCCACCAGTTCATTGGGCTCACAAGCCAGAGCATTGAGTGCCCTGCAGACCGCATCAACGGGGCCAGTACCAATCGACGCTGCACTTTGTTCTTGGCCTTCCTCATCCGCAAGGGTCACCGTGGCGGTGGGCTGAAGGCTGCTGCCACAACTCACCTGCACCAGCTTGAGCTGATAGCGGGCCTCCGGCTGCTGCACCTGCTCACTCACGATCGCTTCGAGGTCACGGTCTGTGATCTCTCGCTTGCGGTCAGCCAAGTCTTTAAAGCGGGCAAAAGCCTCATCAAGGTCTTCGCGGCTGAGGTCGTAACCCAGCTCTTCCAAGCGGGCACGCACAGCGCTACGGCCGCTGAGCTTGCCGAGGGAGATGCGGTTATCGCTGAGGCCCACCGTCTTGGCATCCACAATTTCGTAGGTGAGCCGGTTCTTCAGCACCCCGTCTTGATGAATCCCCGACTCATGGGCAAAGGCATTCGCCCCAACAATGGCCTTGTTCGGCTGCACCACCATGCCGGTGAGGTTGGACACCAGGCGTGATGTCTTGGTGATCTCTTCGGTGCGCACGGCCGTCAGTGGCGTTGGGGAGTCTTCCTCTCGACCAAAGAACGGGTTGTAGTAGCGGCGACGCACGTGCAGTGCCATCACCAATTCTTCAAGGGCTGCGTTGCCAGCCCGTTCGCCGATGCCATTAATGGTGCATTCGAGCTGGCGAGCGCCGCTTTTCACGGCCTCGAGAAAGTTGGCAACAGCCAAGCCCAGGTCATTGTGACCATGCACCGACAACACCGCTTCATTGATGTTGGGCACGTTCTGATCGATGCCGGCAATCAGAGCACCAAATTCAGAAGGGGTGGTGTATCCGACCGTGTCAGGGATATTGATGGTGCTGGCACCTGCTGCAATCGCGGCCTCGATCACCTCGTACAGGAACTCAGGATCGCTGCGACCCGCGTCTTCACAGGAGAACTCCACGTCATCCACGAGAGAGCGGGCATAGGCCACCATTTCCGGCACAATCGCCAACACCTCTTTGCGTGTCTTGCGCAACTTGTGCTCGAGGTGGATGTCGCTGGTGGCGATAAACGTGTGAATCCGTCGGCGTGGCGCTGGAGCCACGGCGTCTGCACAGGCCTTGATGTCGGCACGAGAGGCCCGGGCCAAGCCACAAATAATGGGGCCGTTTTCGCCACCAACCTGCTGAGCAATGCGCTGCACCGCAGCGAAATCACCAGGGCTTGCAAAGGGGAAGCCAGCCTCGATCACATCCACGCCGAGACGGGCCAGCTGCTGCGCGATCGCCAGCTTCTCCTCAAGGTTGAGGCTGGCTCCAGGAGATTGTTCACCATCCCTCAGGGTGGTGTCGAAGATCAATACGCGGCCTGGATCCTTGGCCATGGCAACCTCGAGAGGGGCTTTAGTCGGAATGACTATGAGTTAGTCCAGTCTAAGCGAGTGGGCGTAACGAAACCTGCCAAAGCAAACGGGAATTACCAGTACATTCATCCGATCGATTGGGAGGCAGCTTGGACAACGGGGCACTCGCTCTTGTTCTCCACGCCCACCTTCCCTATGTGCGGGCGACAGAACAAAACTCTCTGGAAGAGGACTGGTTTTTCCAGGCACTGATTGAGTGTTATCTGCCTCTGCTTGAAACCCTGGAGTCGGCAGCGGCCGACCCACATCAGCAGCCCCAGCTGACGATGGGCACCTCGCCCACCCTGCTGTCACTGCTGGCGGACCAAACCCTTCATGAACGCTTTCCCAGCTGGATCGAGGCACGGCTCAGACTGCTAAAAGAGGCCCCCGCCGATCGCCGGGAAGCCGCTGAGCACCTGAATGCAACCAGCGAACGCCACCTCGCCAGCTGGCGAGCCTGCAACGGCAACCTGATCGGAAGACTGGCCGCCTTACAGCAGCAGGGAGTGCTCGACCTGCTGACCTGCGGAGCCACCCATGGCTACCTGCCATTGCTGAGGGAACACCCTGAAGCCGTGCGGGCCCAACTGCGCACCGCGGTGCGCGAACACCACCGCCTGATCGGCACCCGCCCCCTCGGCATCTGGCTTCCGGAGTGTGCCTATTACGAAGGGCTTGAAGGCTTCATGCGCGATGCCGGCCTGCGCTACGCCGTGCTGGATGGCCATGGATTGCTGCATGCCAAGCCACGCCCTCGTTATGGGGTCTACGCCCCCATCTGCAGTCGTCAAGGCGTGGCGTTTTTTGGACGTGACAGCGACGCCACCCTTCCTGTGTGGTCCGCGAAGGATGGCTACCCCGGCGATCCGGTGTACCGCGAGTTTCATCGCGACCTGGGTTGGGACCTTCCCCCCGAGCGCATCGCAGCCCATGGCCTCCCAAGCCAACGCCCCCTGGGCCTGAAGTTGCACAGAGTGAGCAGCCAGAGTGCGCCTCTCGACGCCAAGCAGCCCTATGAACCGCAACAGGCTCTTGATCGCACCACCCACCATGCCCAGCATTTCCTGAAGGGGCGCCGGCGCCAACTCGACACCCTGCAGAACGGCATGGGCAAGCCTCCCCTACTGGTGGCCCCTTTCGACGCCGAGCTGTTTGGTCATTGGTGGTTTGAAGGCCCCGCATTTTTGGGCGAACTCTTTCGCCAGGGGCCGATCGAAGGGGTGGACTTCACCAGCCTTCGGAATGCACTGAGTGGAACTCCAAGCCTGCAAGTGTGCGACCCCTGCCCCTCCAGCTGGGGGCGAGGCGGCTTTCACGATTACTGGCTCAACGACACCAATGCCTGGATCGTTCCCGAATGGAGCAAGGCGGGAGCCGCCATGGTGGAGCGCTGCAGCCGTGGGGTGGGGAGCGAAGCTGATTTACGACTGCTGAATCAAGCGGGCCGCGAACTGCTTCTGGCCCAGTCGAGTGACTGGAGCTTCATTCTGCGATCGGGCACCACCACAGAACTGGCTAAGGAGCGGGTGCAGCGCCACCTGGGACGCTTCTGGCGACTGATGGCAGCCATCGATCGAACAGAAGAGCTACCCGAAGGCTGGCTCGAAGAGGTCGAAGCGGAAGATGCCCTGTTCCCGCTGATCCAACCCACCGACTGGGCACGGATCAACAGCGCCACGGCAGTCCCTTAGTTGAGGGATCTCTGAAGGAAAGCTTCTCCCTCAGTTGAGGGAGAAGACTCTCAAAACCGCGGAGCTTGATCCTGCGCTGCCCCTAGCACCAACCCGCGCCGCAACTCCCAAGGTGAGAGGGCAAACAAGCGCAGCATCACGCCCATCAGCCTGGGCAACGGCAGGGTGTTGGTGAGGAAACCAAACCACTCTTCCCGCGGCAGCGCAAAAAACGTCTCGAAGTGGGTGCGCAACAACGCTTCGCTAAACCCCATCAACCGCCCAAGGCCGAACTGATAAAGCTGATGGCGCAGCACCAGCTCGAGAGGCCAAAGCGCTTGCCAACCACGTCGGGCCAAGGCTTCTGATCCCAGTGCCCGGTTAGCGAGCGCTTCGGAGAGAGCTTGGGCCAGATCAGGGCCACGGCGCAGAAGCGAACCCACCATGTATCCCGAAGCAGGGTGCACCATGCTTGCCGCACCACCAAAAGCCAACACGGGTTGGTTGCGATCGGGCAGCGGCAGGTTCATCGGAAACAGACAGAACTCTTCGTGCTGCACCTCCGTGATCTGCACGCCGCGTTGATCCAAGCGCTGCTGGAGGCGTTGTTTAAGCACCTCATAGGGAACCCCCGGCGCCAAAGCGAGAGAGGTCTCTTCCACAAAAAAGACCCCATCGCCAAGATCCATGGCATAGAGAAAGGTGGGAGGTTCACTCCGCTGCGCCGCAGTGAGGTGATCGCAGCGATAGTCCATCAACACAAACCGACCGGCATCGATCGGAGGCTTGGAAAAACGTCCCACCACGCCATAGGCCGCCTGACCTGCCACAGGCCCCTGATCGGGCCGTTGGATGAAGGGCGTACGCGAACCAGACGCATCAATCACCAAGCGCGCCTGCAGCGTTGTTCCCGAAGCACAGGTCACCGTCGTGGTTGAACCACGCACCTCAACCTGGGCCGCAGTGTCTTGATGCCACACCCCTCCTTGCATCCGCCCAAGCCAGAAATGCTGCAACGCAGCCCGATCGAACAGGCCGTAGTCGATCCCATGGGCATGGCTCTGATCCTGAACCGGTGAGCC
>JAAZVJ010000065.1 GCA_018623675.1 Synechococcus sp. HW_metabat.54
CCTGGCAGCAGTCCAAGGCCTGGTTCACGGCCCTCATCGCTGCCTTCAAACAACAGTTGAAGGCCTAGGCAAATCCCCAGAAGCGGTTTTTGGTCAGCGTGCCATCGCTGCAGATCGGGCACCAGACCAGTGGCTTGAAGTCGCTCCATGGCGGGGTCAAAGGACCCCACCCCTGGGAGAATCAGGGCTTTGCAAACGTCGAGGTCGCCAGGTTGATGCACTGAAAGCAGTTCAACCCCTAAACGACCAAAAGCAACCTGCACAGAGTGCAGGTTGCCCATGCCGTAATCAATCAGACCGATCGTCAAGTTGACGACTGCAATCAGAGGTACTTGGAAATGGTGCCAGAGAGGGTTGCCTTGGGAACGGCACCCACAACGGTGTCAACTTTCTGGCCACCCTTGAACACCATCAGCGTCGGGATGCTGCGGATGCCGTATTGGCTCGCAACATTGGGGTTTTCATCGGTGTTGAGCTTGAAGACCTTGATCTTGCCTTCGAACTCTTTGGAGATCTCGTCCACGATCGGCGCAACCATGCGGCAGGGGCCACACCAGGGCGCCCAGAAGTCCACCAGCACAGGCACGTCGCTCTGAAGTACGTCCTGCTCGAAGGAGGCGTCGGTGACAGCTGCGGCGCTGGACATTCTCTTAACCGAGTTAATGGCTGGAATTTAGCAACCAGTTTCAGGAAATCTCGAGCATCGGTTCCCTTTTGACGGGAACTGTGATTTGCAGGCGGATTTCCCCAAGACAAAAGGCCCGATCGCGCCGGGCCGGGGGGTGTGAGGAGTGTGAAGGCCGAGGCCTGCACGCATGAAGATTACCGCTTGTCTCAGCGGTCTCAGGCGGGGCAGGCCGTCCGATGGAGTTACTTGCCCATGCCCAGCTGCTGGGCCTTTTGGTACACCTTGCCTTCGGTCAGAAGAGAGGGGGCAACCACCACTTCGACCTGCTGCATTTCCTTGATAGTGCGGGCTCCGAGGGTGCCCATCGATGTCTTCAGGCATCCCAGCAGGTTGTGGGTGCCATCGTCGAGCTTGGCGGGTCCCCGCAGGATGCGTTCGAGGCTGCCGGTGCTGCCCACATTGATCCGTGTGCCGCGGGGCAGCACGGGGCTCGGTGTTGCCATGCCCCAGTGGAATCCCCGGCCGGGTGCTTCTTCGGAGCGGGCGATCGGTGAGCCGATCATCACCGCGTCTGCACCGCAGGCAATGCACTTGCAAATGTCGCCGCCGGTCACGATGCCGCCGTCGGCCACGATCGGCACATAGCGACCACTCTCCTTCTCGTAGTCATCCCGGGCGGCTGCGCAGTCGGCAACAGCTGTGGCCTGGGGAATGCCCACACCAAGCACGCCACGGGATGTGCAAGCGGCACCGGGGCCAATGCCCACCATCACGCCCGCAGCTCCAGCGCGCATGAGTTCGAGGGCGACGTCGTAGGTCACGCAGTTGCCGATCACCACGGGAACGCCGAGGTCGCGGCAGAGGGCTGCCAGATCCAGGGTTTCCTGGCCCTCTGGACCGATGTGATTCGTGGAGACGACCGTCGCTTGAACAAAGAAAAGGTCGGCCCCTGCTTCTGCAATGGCCTTGCCGAAGCGCATAGCGGCCACAGGTGTGCCGCTCACTGCAGCGATGCCGCCTTGGGCCTTGACGTCCTGGATGCGTTTGCGGATCAGGCTCTCCTGAACGGGTTGGCTGTAGATCTCCTGCATCAACGGGACGAATTCGTCCTTGCCCACCGACGCGATGCGGTCGAGAACCGTGTTGGGGTCTTCGTAGCGTGTTTGAACACCTTCAAGGTTGATCACGCCCAAGGCGCCCAGCTGGGAAAGCTTGACGGCCATGCCCACATCAACCACGCCATCCATCGCGCTGGCGATGATGGGAATCTCGCGTTCAATGCCACCGAGGGTCCAGCGGGTGTCGGTGACCTCGGGGTCAACGGTGCGGCCACCTGGCACCAGGGCGATCTCGTCGATGCCATAGGCCCGGCGGACCACTTTGGAACGACCAAGCTGAATGTTCACCGCAAGCCCTTTAAAGATCAGGTCAAGCTACCAAGCGGCCTTGGCCCCAGAGTTGTTCCTCGGGGCCGTGCGCTGTGGTGGGTGGCTCAGCTTTTGCCGGTGAAGCTGGTCCAGCGCTCCTGAACGCTTTGGATCACCTTGGAGCGTTCATCGCTGCGCACCAGTCGGGTGGTGGAGAAATGCACAACCCAGTACAGGCCCACCAGTTCCAAGAGGCGCGGAGCAAGGGGAATGCTGCCAATGGCCCCCAGGAGACCTGTGTAGACCTTGAGCACCAAGCCGACTGCAATCAGGATTCCCAGAATCCGCAGCGGCTGGCGCAGGTTGTTGACCTGCGCATCGAAGTCGTTGTTTTGCCACCAGTCGCCCAACTTCGAGGTGAGGAGCTCCCATTCCCCTCCAGACGTTTCTGATTCCTGTGAAGTCGAGGCTGGGATTTCGATCCGCTCGGCAATGGCGGGGTCGAGGGCTACAGGGGCTGGCGGATTCGGAGGAATGGCCGCTGGCGTTGGAGCTGCAGTCGCCAGCTGCTCCGTCACGGGCTCGACAACGGGTGTTGGATCAATTGCGGGCTCTGTCTCAACAGCGGCTGTCTCTGCAACGGCTGCCTCCGCAACAGCTGTCTCCTCAACGGTTGTCTCGGTCCCGACCGGATCGGGAGCGGTTGCTTCGACCACGCTGGCTGACTCGGCTGCTGTTTCGCAGATGGTCTCCGGCGCCGGGTCTGGAGCTGTTGAGGCCTGAGGCGGATCGACCGCGGGGACTGTGTCGGTGTTGTGAGCTCCGGTGTCTTCGGTGCTGCTTTGGATGGTCTCGAAGCCGGGTGAGATGCCGCTATCCATTGATTCGCCGGCCGCCATTGCTTCTGATGAAGAGGTGGAAATGGCGTCGGAGTTATGGCTTTCGGAGTTCATCACCACCCGGTCGCATTACGGCCGCGCAGCTTAAAGGCGTTTCTGGAATTGAATCCGTTTGAAGGGTCGATTGGTGTTGATTGCAATACCTGGTAAGTCGAGACCTGCCGCGATAAAGTTGCTGAGGCTTTTAGGTCTTGTATGGCGGATCCAGTGGGGCCCGGCAACGGCGGTCCCGGCGAGTCCGACGACCGGATCATCCAGACGGATTTGCGCAACGAAATGTCGCGCTCCTATCTGGAATACGCGATGAGCGTGATCGTCGGGCGTGCTCTGCCCGACGCCCGCGATGGCTTGAAGCCTGTGCATCGCCGCATCCTCTATGCGATGTACGAGCTGGGACTCACCAGCGATCGCCCCTATCGAAAATGTGCCCGTGTGGTGGGTGAGGTGCTGGGTAAGTACCACCCGCACGGTGACACGGCGGTTTACGACGCCCTGGTGCGGATGGCCCAGGACTTCTCCATGTCGATGCCCTTGATTGATGGGCACGGCAACTTCGGTTCGGTGGACAACGACCCGCCGGCCGCCATGCGTTACACGGAATCGCGGCTGAAGGCGCTCACCACCGACAGCCTCCTCGAAGATATCGAGGCGGAAACCGTCGATTTCGCCGACAACTTTGATGGCTCCCAGCAGGAGCCCACGGTTCTTCCGGCCAGGATTCCCCAGCTTCTGCTGAACGGCTCAGCGGGAATTGCGGTGGGCATGGCCACCAATATTCCCCCCCACAACCTGGGGGAACTGATTAATGGTCTGCTGGCTCTCATCGAGAACCCGGAGCTCGATGACGAAGAGCTGATGCGGATCATCCCCGGGCCCGACTTCCCCACTGGCGGGCAGATTTTGGGTCGCACGGGCATCCGTGAGACCTACCTGAGCGGTCGCGGTTCGGTCACCATGCGTGGTGTGGCGGCGATTGAGACGATCGAAGCCCCGGGCCGGCCGGATCGTGATGCGGTGATCATCACCGAATTGCCCTACCAAACCAACAAGGCGGCGCTGATCGAGCGCATTGCCGAGATGGTGAACGACAAGAAGCTTGAGGGTATTTCCGACATCCGCGATGAAAGCGATCGCGATGGCATGCGCATCGTGGTGGAGCTGCGCCGGGATGCCTATCCGCAGGTGGTGCTGAACAACCTCTTCAAGCTCACACCACTGCAGAGCAATTTCAGCGCCCACATGCTGGCGCTGGTGAATGGTGAACCCATCCTTCTCACCCTGCGCAAGATGTTGCAGGTGTTCCTCGACTTCCGGGTCGAGACGATCGAACGCCGCACGCGTTATCTGCTGCGCAAAGCGGAAGAGCGTGATCACATCCTCCTGGGCCTGTTGTTGGCCCTGGATCAGCTCGATCCGATCATCGCCCTGATCCGCGCTGCTCCCGACACGGCAACGGCCCGACAACAACTCCAGGATCGTCACGGACTGAGCGATATTCAGGCTGACGCGATCTTGCAAATGCAGCTGCGCCGCCTCACGGCCCTCGAGGCGGACAAGATTCGCCTCGAGCACGAGGATCTGGTCACCAAGATCGCCGACTACAAAGACATCCTTGGCCGACGTGAGCGGGTGTTCGGCATCATCCAGGACGAGCTCACCCAGCTGCGCGATCGCTACCCGATTGAGCGTCGCACCGAAATTCTCAACATCGCTGCTGGTCTTGAAGACATCGATCTGATCGCCAACGAGCGTTCCGTGGTGTTGCTTACCGAAACCGGCTATCTCAAACGGATGCCGGTGAGTGAATTTGAAGCCACCAGCCGCGGCACCCGGGGTAAAGCGGGCACCCGCAGCCAGGGCGAAGAAGCAGTGAAGCTGTTTATCAGCTGCAACGACCACGACACGCTGCTTCTGTTCAGCGATCGAGGGGTGTCTTACGCGTTGCCTGCTTACCGCGTGCCGCAGTGCAGCCGCACCGCGAAGGGCACCCCGGTGGTGCAGCTCTTGCCCATCCCCAGGGAAGAAGCAATCACCACGCTGCTGGCTGTCTCCGAATTCAGCGACGACAGCGACCTCTTGATGCTCACCAGTGGGGGATTCATCAAGCGCACGCGCCTCTCAGCCTTCAGCAACATCCGTTCGAACGGTCTGATTGCCATCAACTTGGAGGAGGGTGATGCCCTCACTTGGGTGCGTCAGGCCGTGCCCGGCGACAGCGTGCTGATCGGCACCAAGGCCGGCATGACCATCCATTTCCGCCTCAGTGACGAAGAACTTCGGCCCCTCGGCCGCACCGCTCGCGGCGTGCGATCCATGAACCTGCGGGACGGCGATGCCCTGGTGAGCATGGATGTGCTGCCGGTGGAGCTGGCAGACAGGGTGGCCCAAAGCAGTGATGACGCTGCAGATGAGGATGAAGGCTCGGCCGCCAGCGAAGGGCCCTGGGTGTTGGTGGCTTCGGCCAGCGGCTTGGGCAAGCGGGTGCCAGTGACCCAGTTCCGCCTACAGAAACGGGCAGGCATGGGCCTGCGCGGCATGAAGTTCCGGAATCAGGGTGACGAACTGGTGGCTTTGCGGGTGCTTGGCGCTGGCGAGGAGCTGTTGCTGGTGAGCGAGAAGGGGGTGATTGTGCGCACCAGTGCGGATGCGATTCCCCAGCAATCCCGAGCCGCCACGGGCGTACGACTGCAGAAGCTCGATAAAGGCGACAGCCTGCTCAAAGTGGTGCTGGTGCCGCCGGAAGCGGAATCCGACGATGACGAAGCTGATGCTGTTGGCTCAGATGCCACTGCTGCGCCCTCTGGCACGGAAACTCCCGACGCCCCTGAGGCCAGCGCAGAGCAGGACAGTTGACCTTGCCGGACAATTTGGCTGGTGCTGACCCTGTCGAGGTGCTGGTGCTGGGCGGTGGGCCTGCTGCCTTCTGCATCACATCGGAGCTGAATCAACGGGGTGTTGCTGTTGCAGGTCTCGCTCCTGAGCCTGTTGATGCACCCTGGCCGAACACTTACGGCATCTGGGCCGATGAGTTGAAGGCGGTGGGGCTCGAGCATCTTCTGGAGCATCGCTGGAGCGACACCGTCAGTTATTTCGGTGCGGGCGGCTCACCGCTCCAGGATCAGAGCCACGCCCACGGGATCGACTAC
>JAAZVJ010000066.1 GCA_018623675.1 Synechococcus sp. HW_metabat.54
ACCCCCGCCGTGGTTGAGGGCGACAGCTATCACCGCTTTGAGCGGATGGCGATGAAGGAAGCCATGGCTCAGGCCTTGGCCAAAGGTGAGAATTTCTCCCACTTCGGGCCTGAAGCCAACCTCTTCGACAAGCTCGAAGAACTCTTCCGTGTGTATGGCGAGACAGGCGGTGGCCAGAAGCGCTACTACCTGCACAGCACCGAAGAGGCTGCCCATCACAACGGCCGTCTGGGTGTCAATCTCGAGCCTGGTCAGTTCACCCCTTGGGAGAACATCCCTTCCGGCACCGATCTCCTGTTCTACGAAGGCCTCCATGGCGGCGTGAAGGGCGAGGGCTACGACGTTGCTGGCCTCGCTGACCTGCTGGTGGGCGTGGTGCCGATCGTGAACTTGGAGTGGATCCAGAAGATCTCCCGCGACAATGCTGAGCGCGGCTATTCCGCAGAAGCAACCGTCGACACGATCCTGCGTCGGATGCCTGATTACATCAATCACATCTGCCCGCAATTCAGCCAAACCGACATCAACTTCCAGCGTGTCCCCACCGTGGACACCTCCAACCCGTTCATGATCCGGGGCATCCCAACTCCGGATGAAAGCTTCGTGATCATTCACTTCCGCAAGGGAGCTCGCGAGAAGTGGGGGATTGACTTCACCTACCTGCTCGACATGATCCACGACTCGTTCATGTCCAGCCCCACATCCATCGTGGTGAACGGCGGCAAGATGGGTTTTGCCATGGAGCTGATCTTGACTCCGATCATTCACCGCATGATCGAAGAGAAGAACAAGCTCGGCTGATTCAAATCTCTTTCAAACACCTATCGTGGGCCCATCTGAGCAATCAGGTGGGCCCATTTCTATTTCCACCCCATCGTTTGTCATCGCCGGTGCAGCGGTGAGTTCAACACCCTCGCCGCGATGGGATCGGGTGAATAGTCAGCAATTGATTGCCAACGGAAGGGCGATCTATTTCCGTTATCTCAGCGAGGCTGGCCGCTCAAGCGAACCGATCGGCGTTGTTCTCTGTGCCCGTAGTGGCGAGGGTCGCGTTGTGTTTGAGTTACCAACCCTGTTGCCCCACGAGGACTTTCTCTCCACCCAGTTGCTGCGTGGCAAGACACCCAGAAGGGGGATGCAACGGGGATGACTGCGATCAGCCTTCTGCTGGTGATCGCTGGATCATGCATCGGCAGCTTCCTGAACGTGGTGGTGTGGCGGCTGCCGCGCAAGGAATCAGTGGTTTGGCCAGGAAGCCACTGCCCCAACTGCGGCCATGCCGTGCGTTGGCACGACAACATCCCTGTGTTGGGCTGGATCCTGCTGGCAGGACGATGCCGTGACTGCGGTTGGTCGATTCCCTACCGCTACCCGCTGGTGGAGGTTCTTACAGCAGGGCTTTGGTGGTCATCTCTGCAAGCCACGGGCTTTGGAAGCGGCACCCCCACCCTCTTGAACCTCATCAGCGGAGTGGTGTTGGTGAGTTTGCTGATCCCTTTGACTCTCATCGACCTGGATCACCTCTGGCTACCCGAATCTCTCTGCAGAGCCGGTGTGGTGACGGGTTTGCTGGCCAGCGGGCTTGCGGCCATCGCCCAAGTCTCCGGCGGGCCTGAGCTGCTGTTTGCGCGTTGTCTTGGTGCTTGCGCAGCCCTCCTGATCCTCGAGGGTGTGAGTCATCTAGGCGAACGGATCCTGGGGCAACCCGCCCTCGGCCTTGGTGACGCCAAGCTGGCAGCGCTGGGAGGAGCTTGGCTGGGCCTCACCGGCATCGGCATGGCCTTGGCACTGGCCATTCTGGGAGGCGCTGTCATTGGAATGACCGCCAGGGTTCTGGGGCACCTAGGGCCCCGGGAGCCTTTCCCATTCGGGCCCTTCATTGCCACAGGGATCTGGCTGGTTTGGCTGCAGGGAGCCGACTGGTGGTGGGAGCGGTGGCTTCAACTGATCGGTGCTTAATCAAGTCGTTATCGCCACTGACACCACCCCCTTCTTGCAATTGACGGTCACAGATGTGGTGAACAAAGTGGAGGAAGCCTGAGCCCATGTCCTGTGGACCGTGCTTTGACCTCCTTTAGCTGTGCAGCTCTGTTGATTGCTGGGTTGGGAAGCACAGGAGTGGCTCACGCCCAGCTCGCCGGCACCTGGGACAGCAATTACGGCGCCATTCTCCTCAACGGCTATGCAGACAACGGCTATGGCGGCAGCTACGACAACAACAAAGCCAGGCTCTGGGGCACCCTGAGAGGGTCAACGCTGCATGGGCACTGGATCCGCAACTCCGGTCGCCGCTGCCTCTACCGAATCGATGGCTCCTACTACTGGGGAAGAGCCAAGCTGAGATTTAACGGCAATCGTTTCACCGGCAACTGGGGGTACTGCAACGACAGGCCTTCCATGGCATGGAATGGTTCTCGGCGATTTGCCGGTGGACCTCTACCGGGTTTTCCAACCTCGTTTCAGCCCAATCTGAACCGCGAGTACACCAGTAATTACGGAACGATTAACTGGGCTCTCGGTCGATACGGCAACCGCGGCTACAGCTTGCGCATCACCAACCGAAGGTGGGATCTGCCATCTGGCAAATACTTTGTCGAAGGCACCTGGAATCACAACAACGGCACCTGGGGGTATTTCGAATTCTTCTTCAGCAATTCCTGCAGCTTTGATGGGCTGTGGTGGTATCGCAACAAGCCTCAGAACAAACGGCCTTGGAACGGAAGCTGCAGGCCATAACCGACCTGCTCTGACCTCAGACCCGTTGGCTCCACTGCGATTAAAGTGGCCTGATCGCAGGGTGACTGGATGAGTCTCTTCGACTGGTTTGCTGATCGCCGCAAGGATCAGTCCGTCGGCAAGGTCACTCAAGAGCAGGATGAAGGGGATGGTCTCTGGAGCAAATGCCCTGAATGCGGCCAGGTCGTTTACCGCAAGGATCTGATTGCCAATGCCAATGTCTGCAGCAATTGCGGGCATCACAACCGCATTGACAGCACTGAGCGCATCGCTCTGATTGCAGATCCAGGCAGCTTCACAGCCATCAATGGTGAGCTTGAGCCCACCGATCCACTCGGATTTAAAGATCGTCGGGCCTATGCGGATCGGCTGCGCGAAACCCAGGCCAAAACCGGACTGCGTGATGCGGTAATTACGGGCCTCTGTCGGGTGAACGATCTGCCAATGGCACTGGCAGTGATGGATTTCCGCTTCATGGGCGGATCCATGGGATCGGTCGTGGGAGAACGCATTACCCGCTTGGTGGAAAAAGCCACCGATGAGCGCCTGCCCCTGCTGATCGTGTGCGCCTCAGGGGGTGCACGCATGCAGGAAGGAATGTTGAGCCTGATGCAAATGGCCAAGATCTCCGGGGCTCTGGAACGGCACAGAGAGCAAGGGCTGCTTTACATGCCTCTGCTGACGCACCCCACCACGGGGGGTGTCACCGCCAGTTTTGCCATGCTCGGTGACTTAATCCTGGCGGAACCGAAGGCATTGATCGGCTTCGCCGGGCGCCGCGTGATCGAGCAGACGTTGCGTGAAAAGCTTCCAGACGATTTCCAAACCGCTGAATATCTGCAGGAGAAAGGGTTTGTTGACACCATCGTGCCCCGCACGCAGCTGAAGAGCACCCTGGCCAGCCTGTTGCGTCTGCATGGAAGCCGTCCGGTTGAGGTGGCCGGGTAATGCCAGTCCAATCCTGGCGTCGACTGCTTTCAAACGTCCTGGTGGCGATTGGTTGTCTTCTCGCGATCACCCTTTCTGACGTCCACTCCTCGGCCCTTGCCGGTCCGGTGGATTGGCACGAAGTGGAGGCCACCGCTGACGGCCGGCAATGGTGGGATGCCGGCAGCGTGCGACGCGATCGTGATGGCTTTCTTACGGTGTTAAGCCGCTTCACCCCCGAAACCGACAAAGACACGCCCACGTTGGGGAGCCTTTATGTGATGCAGATCGACTGCGATCAAAAGCTCTTTCGCGATCAACAGGTGAATGGTTTGCCCCGCTGGGGTGCCAAGTGGGAACCTGCAGGCGGCGACGGCTTGATCGAACGTGTGATCGATCAGGTGTGCCTGGCTGATCTGGCGTAAGCAATGCAATCACTGTCTTCCTCTCACAACCCCATTGGTGTCGCTGTCGCTGGCCTGGGCTTTGGCGAAGCCGTTCACCTTCCTGCCCTTGCGAGCAACGCCAACTTCAAGCCATTGGCGCTTTGGCATCCTCGCCAGGAACGCCTAGATCAAGCCTGCGCAGCCCACGGTCTGCAGGGCTTCTCGGATTGGGACGCTCTTTTGGCTGAGCCATCCATCGAGGCAATCATCCTCACCACACCTCCTGAACCGCGGTTCGAGCTGGCCAAGAAGGCCTTGGAAGCCGGCAAGCATCTACTGCTGGAAAAACCGGTTGCCCTCTGCGCTGATCAAGTCGCAGAACTCCAACGTTTGGCCATACGTGGCGGGTTGAGCGTTGGGGTGGATTTCGAATACCGGGCCGTTCCTCTTTTCATGCAGGCTGCGCGGTTGCTGCAATCAGGAGCCATTGGCAAACCATGGTTGGTGAAATACGACTGGTTGATGAGCAGCCGGGCCAATCCCGAACGCCCATGGAGTTGGTACTCGGATGCAGCTCAAGGTGGTGGCGTGATCGGAGCCCTTGGCACCCACGCATTCGACACGCTGCATTGGTTGTTTGGACCCACCAATCAACTGCGGGCACTGCATCACACGGCCATTGAGCAACGACCTGGGCCCAATGGGCAGCTGAAACCCGTGGATGCGGAGGATGTCGCGCTGATTCAGGCCCGTCTTCAAGGAGCCGATGGAACCTCATCCATTCCAGCGCAGATCAGCCTGGCCTCCGTGGCACGCAATGGTCGCGGCTGCTGGCTTGAGGTGTATGGCTCTGAGGGGAGTCTGATCCTTGGCAGCGACAACCAGAAGGATTACGTGCACGGCTTCAGCCTCTCGTTGAATCGCGATGGTGAAGCCACCAAGGTGATCCAACCGGATGACGACCTTTGCTTCCCCACCACTTGGAGTGACGGTCGTATCGCGCCAGTTGCCAGGGTGCAGAGCTGGTGGGCCGAGAGCATCCGCCAAGGCCAACCCATGGTGCCCGGGCTCCTGGAGGGCCTGGAAAGCCAGCAAGCATGCGATCAGGCGCAAGCATCCCATCGAGCCTGGAGGGATCAATGATGGAGCGGGTCAGTTAAATCCGGTAGATTCGCCCGCATCCGTCAAACGACGTTCACCCCCGAGGATCTTCACCATGGCGCTCGTCCCGCTTCGGCTCCTGCTCGACCACGCCGCCGAAAACGGCTACGGCATCCCTGCGTTCAACGTCAACAACCTGGAGCAGGTGCAGTCGATCATGGAGGCGGCTCACGAGACCGACTCTCCTGTGATCCTGCAGGCCTCCCGTGGTGCCCGCACCTACGCCGGTGAAAGCTTCCTGCGTCACCTGATCCTGGCGGCTGTCGAGACCTATCCCGACATCCCTGTGGTGATGCACCAGGACCACGGCAACAGCCCCTCCACCTGTTACGGCGCTGCTGCTAACGGTTTCACCTCCGTGATGATGGACGGCTCCTTGGAAGCCGATGCCAAGACTCCTGCCAGCTACGAGTACAACGTGGCTGTCACCAAGGAAGTGGTGGACGTGGCACACGCCATCGGCGTCAGCGTTGAAGGTGAGCTGGGTTGCCTTGGCTCCCTCGAAACTGGCAAAGGCGAAGCCGAAGACGGCCACGGCTTCGAGGGCGAGCTGTCGAAGGATCAGCTGCTGACCGACCCTGCCGAGGCTGCTGACTTCGTCGCCAAGACCAAGGTGGATGCCTTGGCCATTGCCATCGGTACCAGCCACGGCGCCTACAAGTTCACCCGTAAGCCCACCGGTGAAGTGCTGGCCATCAGCCGCATCGCTGAAATCCACAAGGCCATCCCCAACACCCACCTGGTGATGCACGGTTCTTCTTCCGTGCCCCAAGAGTGGCTGGAGATGATCAACAAGTACGGCGGTCAGATTCCTGAGACCTAC
>JAAZVJ010000067.1 GCA_018623675.1 Synechococcus sp. HW_metabat.54
CGTGTCTCCAGTGTTGAGCCAAGCAGCTTTCAGCGCTGGAAGATCCTCAGGCAAACACTCCATCGGCAGCTCCACCAGCAACAGACTGCCCTGGTGCGCAGCCTGCTTCAAGGGCCCATCGGCGCTGCGCTGCCACACCCGCACGAGCAGCTCTAACGCCAACTCCTGGGCCATCCCATGGGGCGGCCCACCGGGAGTGAGGTCCACATCATCCGGCAGAGATCGACCTCCCAGCGGCAAGGCGCGTGCACCGTTCTGCTCCAGCAACGCGAGCGCGATCAGGTAAGGGGCATCCGCCATGACGACCAAGACTTCGAGGCCATCCATCCTCAGACGAACACCCCCATAATGGATAGAACATCTGTACTGCTTTTTCGGGGTGGAGGGTCGCGTTTTGACAGCTCAAGAGTCAAGGCAATGCACGCCACTGCCGCTGCGAAAAGAGAGAACAGCACTCACGCTTCCCCTGGCCAGCGACCCAGTGGCCGCCGGGTTCCCTTCCCCGGCCGACGACTATGTGGAGGTCGGCATCGACCTCAATGAGCAACTGATCCGCCACCCCAGCAGCACCTTTTTTCTGCGCGTCAGCGGCGACTCAATGACCGGCGCCGGCATTCACAACGGCGACCTCCTGGTGGTCGACCGCAGTCTTGAACCCCGTCCGGGTCGCGTGGTGGTGGCGGTACTCGACGGAGCCTTCACCCTCAAACGGCTGATGCGGAACGCAGGCAACCTCGTACTCGAAGCGGCCAATCCCGCGTACCCACCGCTCAAGCTGCAGGGTTGCGAGGAAGTGCAGATCTGGGGTGTCGCCGTGCACGTGATCCACCCGCTCTGATGGTGCAAGCCACAGCCCTGATCGACGCCAACAACTTCTACGCCTCCTGCGAGCAAAGCCTGGATCCGGCCCTGCAGGGCAAACCCGTGGTGGTGCTGTCCAACAACGACGGCTGCATCGTGGCCCGCAGCGCCGAAGCAAGAGCTCTTGGCATTGCCATGGGAACACCGTTTTTTCAGGCCCGCAAGGATCTTGAACGCCTGAATGTGGTGGTGCGCAGCTCCAATTACGCCCTTTACGCCGACATGAGTCAGCGACTGATGAGCCTGCTGGAGCGCCAGACCGAAGAACTCGAGATCTATTCGATCGACGAAGCCTTTGCCCGGCTCACGCGTCCTGCCGATGGTGACCTGAGCCACTGGGCCCGCCACCTACGCGCCCACATCAAACACAACCTGGGCTTACCGATTGCCATTGGGCTCGGCAAAAGCAAAGGGCAGGCCAAGCTGGCGAACCGATTGGCCAAAGGCATTCCGGACCATGCAGGACTGTTCGACCTGGAGCACTGTGGGGATCCGGATCGATGGCTGGAAACCATCGCCATCGAGGACGTATGGGGCATTGGCCGCCGACTGGCCCACTGGTGCCGAAGCCGCGGCATCAGCAATGCCCGTGAACTACGCGACATGCCGACCGGAACGCTGAAAGCAAAAGCAGGAATCGTGGGGTGGAGATTGCAGCGGGAACTGCAGGGCCACGCATGCCTCCCCCTCGACCTCGCCCCCGCCCCCAAGCAGGAAACCTGCGTCAGCCGCAGCTTCAGCCATCCGATCACCACCCTCGAAGCCCTGCAGGAGGCGATCGCCACCTACGTGGTGCGAGCAGCGGAAAAGCTCCGACGACAACAACAACGCACAGCCGCGCTGACGATTTACACCCGCACCAGCCCATTCAGCCCCGGCTTCTACAGCCGAGCCGCGAGCACGCGCCTGGACCTGCCCAGCAACGACACCGGCGCACTGCTAGAGGCAGCCTTACCGCTGGTGCCCCGCATTTTTCAGCCCCATCGGCAGCTCGCCAAGGCCGGCGTCTTGATGCAACACCTGCAAGACACCAATCACCTGCAACACCACCTGCTGGCTCCGTGCGATCCCGAAGAACAACAACGGCGAGAACGACTGATGACCACCATCGACGTTCTCAATCGCCGCTATGGCAACGGCACAGTGGCATGGGCCGCATGCGGACTTTCACCGAGCTGGATGATGCGTCGCGACCGGCTCGGGCGCGCCTGCACCACGCGACTGAGCGACGTGCCGGTGGTGCAGGCCTGAGCCCCTCCCCCCAGAAGCCAAAAATGTAACGGCACGAACAACTGGTATCACTCGTCACAAGAGAGACGCGCCGCGCATAAGTAGAATTACCCTGTCGTGAGAACGACGCGTCGAGTCTTGGGAGCCTGGGGAGGCTCCTTTTTTTTGCCTGAAGAGCAAAGCAACGCAAGCCTTCAGGCTCAATCCACGGCCTTGAGATCCCCCCAGATCAACTGAAGCGACTGAGATCTCTTTGAGACCAGAAGCACCATCCCATTGCCATGGGCGTTCAAACCGGTTTCCTCGCGCAGGAGCAGAGAACTGGCCAGTGCGATGCCGCAGGTCTCAACGAACAACACCGGCACCGTGCCTTCCTTGCCGTGCATGGCCTGCAGATCAAGGGCCTGACGCACTGCCTGCTGGGAGCGACCAACCCCTAGCCGCTCCACGAACGCTGGCCAAAGGTTATTAACGGCAGCAAACGCCGAAAAATCGAACGAAGACTCCACCATCAGGCCGATTGTTGTGCCAACGCCGACATGATCATTTGCGCGGTGACAGGAATCACCTCCAGGGCGTCCTCATTGTCGAGGTAGGCATCAAAAGAGGCAAAACGCTCAATCCGAGGCTCGGCGCCTGGAGCAGCACAAGCCGTTTCCCAGTCGTCGTCATCGGGCTTGACAGCGACGTAGCTCTGAAGAGCTTCCTCCAAGTCGCCACCATCACCGATGCCCTCCCCTTGCCAAAACGCTTCGAGAAAGGCCGTCATCACGAAGAAACACCACTGGGGCCATCATCCGCCTTGGCGTGGTGCATGCGGTGGCTCCATGAACCATTAAGCCGCCGGAGGAATCACCGCCTCCGTTGGTGGAGGTGCGGACTCATACCCCGCACAACGCTGTTGATCGAGATGGGAAATGTGCTTGCGCTCGCTGTAATAGAGCTCTTGAAAACGCAAAGCATCGGCATTGAGGTCTTCAAACAACGCCTGAATCCGCTGCTCCATGTCGATGTTGGCCAGAGTTTGTGGTTGATCCTTTTCCAGATCGATCAACGCTGCAATGCAGCGTTCAAGCGTCTGAAGTCGTTGCCCGCCCCAGGCCTCGAGCAGATGGCGACACCGCTTGAGGCTCTTCTGGCGTTCGAGCATGGCGGCCGTGCCACGCAACTGCTGCAGAGGATTGGCCAGAGCCAGGCGCTGCAGTTCACCCGGCTCCAACAGTGGCGTCAGTCGTGACACGAGGGCGCTGTTGTCGAGCAACAACTGATCGGTGAGCAAACGTGGAAGATCCAGATCAGCCAACTCATCACCGCTGTCTTGTCCCCGACTGACTGCCTCCAGACGACCGGCACCGATATTGGTTTCCTCCAGATCAGTGAGTGCGGCCCAGAGCAACCGATGGTGCTGCAAGGCAAAGTCTTCGAGTTCGCGTTGGCGCAACTCCCGGCGAATCGCACTGCGATGGGACGGACAGTGCAAATACAGGCGGAGAATCTCAGCCTCCGAACGCTCCCGTTGGCTTGACTCGCCAGGCTGTTCAAAACGTGCTGAGCGGCCATGCCAGCGCTGACCCTTGACCTGCTGACGCAGATCTTCTTCCAACTGCAGCGCTAAACGCCCCTGTCCTCCGCTGAGGCGCTCGGCCACTTGCTGGAGGTAATGGGTGCGGATGGCCGACTGGGGCAATTTGCCCAACAGAGCCACCAGAGCGCTCACCGCCTGCTGGAACTGATCAGCTTTGCCCAAGTCACGACCTTCGAGCACCTGCTCGATCTGCCAGTCGAGCCAGAGCGGGGCTTGATCCAGCAAGGCCCGGTAATCACCAGCCCCGTGCTCCTTGAGGAACTCATCCGGATCCTTTCCAGACGGAAGATGCAGAACACGCAACTCCAGCTGGCCTTGGAGCGCCAACTGCTCCACTTCACCAATCGCTCGGTTGGCAGCCCGAACCCCGGCACCATCAGCATCGAAATTGAGCACGATGCGCTTGCCATCACTGCAGCGGCACAACTGAGTGATCTGCTGACTGCTCAATGCGGTGCCGAGAGCAGCCACCGCATTGGTGATGCCTGCAGCATGGAGGGCGATCACATCGAAATAGCCCTCCACCACCACGGCCCGATCGTCTTTGCGAATCGCGTTGGATGCACGATCCAGACCAAAGAGGTGCTTGCCCTTTTCAAACACCTCCGTTTCCGGAGAGTTGAGATATTTCGGTTCGGCGCCATCCAAACTGCGCCCACCAAAACCAATCACGCGACCTTGTCGATCACGGATCGGGACCATCACCCGATGGCGGAAGCGGTCATAAAAGCCATTCCCTCCTTTGCGAGGGACCACCAATCCGGCGGCTTCAAGCAACTCAGGGCTGAGCCCCTCAACTTGCTGCAAGTGCTTGAGCAAGCCATCCCATTGGTCGGGGGCGTACCCCAACTCAAAGGCCTCCAAGGTGGCCTCGCTTAAGCCTCGGCTCTCGCGCAGATACTGCAGGGCACCCTGGCCTGCCTCGGTGCGCAGCTGGCTACGGAAATAACCAGAAGCCAGGGCAAGCGCCCGATGCAACTTTTCGCGGCGGGAGAGTTGCTGACGCAGGCGCTCCTGCTGGGGCCCGTCAACGGTTTCAACCGGAAGTTGATATTTGCGCGCCAGCTCCAGAACGACATCACTGAAGCTCTGACGCTGCAACTCCATCAGGAATTTGATGGAGTTACCGCCTGCCCCGCAGGAAAAGCAGTAATAAAACTGCTTTGCGGGCGACACCGTCATGGACGGTTTGCTGTCGTCGTGGAAGGGGCAAATTCCAACGAATTCGCGGCCCTTCTTCTTGAGCACAACGTGCTCACCCACCACATCAACGATGTCCGCCCGCTCCTTGACGGCGTCGATCGTGCGGGGGTGAAGACGGGGCATCGCCATCACACCATTTTGCGAGAGCCAGCTCGCAGCGGTGAAGAAGGGTGCAGTGCCAAGGTTGGCCACTGAAGTGGTGTGGTCTCGGCATGCAAGGACTGCTCAAGGCCATCCGTGGCAGCCAATCAACGGAGCAATGGCGGGCCTGTGGAGCGCTGATTCTTTGCGCTCTGGCCTTCAGCCTGATGACCGTTTGCGTGAAGCATCTGGGAGGACAGCTTCCGGTCGCGGAAATCGTGCTGGTGCGATCACTGATCAGCATCGTGATCACCCTGGCCATGCTTCAGCGCGTTGGGGTGTCGCCCTGGGGCGAACAACGGGGGCTTTTGCTGGTGCGGGGTGTGTTGGGCACCACGGCTCTGCTCTGTTTCTTCGAGGCGTTAGCCCGTCTTCCCCTGGCCGCCGCAACCCTTCTTCAATACACCTATCCGACACTCACCGCCCTGAGCGCCTGGTTGCTGTTGGGAGAACCGATTCGACGACGCATCGGCATCGCCGTACTGCTGGGCTGGATTGGCGTGATGCTGGTGATGCAGCCCGACTGGATCAACAGCACCACCGGTGCCGTGATGCCAGAGCTTCCAGCGATCGCAGTCACGCTTGGCCTTGGCGGAGCTCTGCTGACCGCCTTGGCCTACGTGAGTGTTCGGCAGCTATCGGCCCGAGAACACCCTTTGGTGATCGTGTTCTATTTCCCCCTGGTGTCGGTGCCGGCAACCCTCCCCCTGCTCTGGGGCCAAGCCATCTGGCCTTCGCCAGAACAGTGGCTATGGCTGGTGGGCGTGGGGATTTTCACCCAGCTGGGACAGATCTGGCTCACGGAAGGTCTTTCAGCCCTGCCTGCGGCCCGCGCCACCTCAATCAACTACGTGCAAGTTGTGTTTGCCAGCCTCTGGGGTGTGCTGTTCTTTGCGGAGCCGATCACCGGTGCAGTGGTGCTGGGAGCCACATGCGTTTTAGGCGCCACCCTGATCAGC
>JAAZVJ010000068.1 GCA_018623675.1 Synechococcus sp. HW_metabat.54
GATGACTGCCAACGGCTGGCAATGAGTCAGGCCTCTCCTGCCCTCTCCCCCTCCTGGCGCCAATCCTGGAGTCAGTGGTGGCGCCCCGGCCGCCGTTGGCTCACCGGGCTGGCCGTACTCCTGGCCCTACTGGCGTTGTTGCCGGTGGTCGGACTGATCGGAGCAGGAGTGCAAGGGCTGGGGAATGGGTCCGCAAGCCTGGGGGCTGATGGTGCGCAACAGATTGGGGGCACCATTGCGCTCCTCCTTGGTACCACCAGCGTTGGCGCCCTCCTGGGAACCGCCAATGGGTGGCTGCTCGCCAACTGCCGCTTTCCAGGCCGACGGCTCCTGCGCATCGCCCAGCTCCTGCCCCTTGCCACCCCGTCGTATCTGTTGGCCGCCACCTTGGTGGATCTGGGCAGCCGCCATGGACTGCGCATTCATGGTCTCGGCTGGGGGGTCGTGGTGCTGGCGCTCTGCACCTACCCCTACGTGTTTCTCCTGAGCACGGAAAGCTTCACCATCTGCGGCAGGCGACAGCTGGAAGCCTGCCGCTGCCTTGGTGTTGGCCCCTGGAACAGCTTCAGGCGCATCGCCCTGCCCATGGCACTCCCCGCCATCGGCGCCGGCATCGCGCTGATGGGCATGGAGGTGGTGAATGAACTCGGCGCTGTGCAACTGCTGGGAATTCCCAGCCTGTCTGGAGGGATTCTTCAGGCGTGGCAAGCCGAAGGCAATCCAGCCGGCGCTGTCGGCCTGGCCCTGATCACCCTCTGCATCGTGATGGTGTTGCTGGTGGCCGAACGCAACTTGCGACGGCGCAGCCGCCGCTGGGCTGAAGGCGTGGCTGGAGGTGAATCGCCGGCCTGGCCGCTAAGCGGCGGAAGGGCCCTCACAGCCCAGATCCTTGGAGCGTTGCCACCCGTACTGAGCCTGGGGACACCACTGGTGTGGGCCAGCCTGAATCTTGACCAACTCGGGCAGGGGGTATCACTGCAGCTGCTGCTGCTGACCACACGCAGCCTGGGGCTGGCCTTGGCCGCAGCAGCACTGGCGATGGTGGCGGCCCTGCTGCTCTCCATCGCCAAGCGCTGGAGCCAGGCGCGCTGGCTACGAGGACTCACGTTTCTCGCCGGGATGGGATACGCCATCCCCGGTGCCGTGCTGGCCCTGGCCTTGCAAATGCTTGGAGGGCCTTGGCAACTCACCCCCTTGCTGCTGCTGCTCTGGGGCTACTGCGACCGTTTTCTCGCGGTCGCCAAAGGAGGGCTTGATGCAGCCCTTGAACGCCTATCGCCCAGCCTTGATGAAGCCGCCACCGGTTTGGGGTGCCGTTGGCCTGATGTACTGCAACGCATCCATCTGCCCTTACTCAGAGGACCGATGGCCGTTGGTGGCCTGCTGGTGTTCGTCGACACGGTGAAGGAACTCCCCCTCACCCTGGCCCTGCGTCCCTTTGATTTCGACACCCTTTCCGTGCGGGTCTTTCAGTACGCCAGTGACGAACGTTTAGCGGCAGCGCTCTGGCCTGCCCTGATCATCCTGGCGCTGGGATTAATGGCGTCACTGGCCCTCGTTCCAGGGCTCGACCACCAAGCCCAAGACCCCTCCACCGCAAACGAGTGAGGTCAACAACGATGGGCCTTGGCTGATCAGCGAAGGCCGTTCATCGTGCGACGGGCAAGGCGTTGGTCGAGGTGAATAGCCGCAGCTGCCAACACATCCGCCAAGGTGACCACAAGCCGATACGACAAGGCCACCGCCAGCAACGGAGCTTCGGCGACAAAGGTGCTGAGCCGCATCAACAACACAGCCTCAAACACCCCTAAGCCTCCTGGTGCCGCGGGAACCACGAGGCCCACGGTCCAAGCCAAAGCGAATCCCGCCAACCAGGTCAGAGGCGAGTGAGAAACGCCGAGATCAAAGGTCTGCACACAACACCAGAATCCGGCGAAACGACAGAACACAAAGCCCATTTCGACCCCAAGGGGTGCCCAGGGATAGCCACCACGGCCACTTCCAAGGGGGGTGTTCTCCAGAGGAGCAAGCGCCTCGGTATCCGCCCGCTGCAACTGTTTCCATTTGGCCCGTTCCAGGCGCTCGAGCAAGGGTTCACGCCAACGCGGCACCAGCACGACAGCCGGAAGCACACACACCAGGGCCAGACCCGATTGCCATCCCCCAAACGGAACCCAGAGCAGGGCTGCTACCGCCATCACCAAAGGCTCCAGCAGTACCGACACCAAAGCCCGGTTCGCACCCATGGCCGGCTGGAGGGTGCGCAGACGATCCACAAAATGCCAGATCCCACCGGGGAGGTACTTCAGCAGGTTGGTGCGCAGATGCAGAGGCACCAAGCCCATGCCCTCACTGTCGTGGCCTAACCAATCCACCAACACCCGCCAGCCGATGGCATTCACCACCAGGCTCAACCAACTCAGGGCCAGGCCCAGCAACAGCCACCACCAACCCCGCGCCGTGATGGTGAGTTCCTGCAAGCCGGACACATGGCCTGCCAAGGCCCAACCCACAAACCCCAAGCTGGCCAGAGTCACCCACAAGCGCAGTCCCCCAGGCAACTTCGAATTCAAAGCCCCCAATCCTCCAGCGCTCGAAAGTGATCAGCCTGGGCCAAGACGCCCATCCGCACCTGCTCCAGCGACACGTTCGCCTGCAAGCTGACACGACGCAATTCATCGTGCTCCACCTTCAGGCTCATGCCCCCACCAGGCCGGCGCACCTGCTTGACCCGCAAGTCCCCCCAGGGGGAAGGACAAACCCCAGCTCTTCGGAGGAGCAACCAACGCCCCTGGCGGCGTTCCCGAAGTCCCAAGGTGGTTCCGGCAGAAAGCCAGATCTGACGCAAATCCGAGGCCCGTTCCGGCAGGGATAACGCGGTCATCGCCACACCTGAACGGGCTTTTTGCATCAACACCGGTGCGGTGGCCACCTCCAGGGCTCCCCCCGTTCGCAGGCGGTCAGCCAAATCAGCCAGGTCTTCAGCTGAGGCGTCATCAATCCACGCCTCCTGCACCACCAGCTCCTGCCAAACAGCACCAGAGTCGAGTGTCGATGGGGACTGGGGCGACTGGCGCTCCTGCACCTGGAGCACACGCAACAGATTCGGGCGATCCAGCTCTCGGTGCCCTAACCCGATGCCAATCCCCTCCACCACCAGATCTCCTGGCTCTTCAAAACCATCCGCCAGCACGGCCATCAGAGCCAGCCCCGTTGGGGTGGTGAGTTCACCGCTGGGGAGCTCCGGCCCTGAACGCAACGGCACCCGATGACGCCGAGCAATCTCCAACACCGCGGGCACGGGCACGGGAAGACAGCCATGCTCGGTCTGCACCGTGCCGCGGCCAGCCGGTGGGGGTAGGCAGAGCAGTCGGTCGGGATCCAGCGCCGTGATGGCGGCACAAACACCCACCACATCCACGAGGCTGTCGAGAGCACCCACCTCATGGAAGTGCACTTGTTCAGGATCGGTGCCATGCACCGTGGCCTCGGCCTCCGCCAAGGCGGTGAACACCTCGAGCACCCTCTGCTTCAGGCGATCCTCGAGGCAGGCCTCATGAATCTGACGGCGGAGATCACGCCAATGGCGATGTCCCCCCATCGGTGCCACCGGCTCCACATCCAACTGCAGACCTCGCAGGCCCCCATTGGTGCCTTCCTCCACAACCAACTGGTAGCTGCCCTCCAAACCCAATGCCGCCAAGGGCTGCTCGATCTGCTCCCGTGGAAGTCCTAAATCCAGGCATGCAGCCAGAAGCATGTCGCCGGCCAAACCTGTGGGGCAGTCGACAACGAGAGAGCCCATCAGCCGTCCGAACTTGGCATTGCAACCTTGGAGGAGGCCTGGTCCAACAGCTCCTCCGCAAGCTGTGCAAGCGCGGGCTGCTGAGCGCGCAACCACTGATCCACTTCACGCCTGGCCCGTCGCTGCTCGCGCTGCGCCGTGTCCACATCGTGACCAGAAAGGCCCCAGAGCCTCCCCAGCAACGCACGGTCATCAGCTCCCCCTCTGGCAGCTCCATAGATCAAGGTTTCAGCCGCGATCCCTGCCTGCAAAACACGGCTCCACCGACGCAGATCCTCCAGCGACATGCGCACACTGTCGGGAATCGAGAATTCCGTGGCGCCGTTACTGCGCACACCCGCCTCTAAACAGGCCCGGGTTCCCACCAACACCCGTTGCACAGGGAGGTCGTTCTCGCGAGCGATCAACAGATGGCCCGCCTCATGGCACGCAATGCGCCGCAAACGGGACCGACCTCCCGGTAAGGCCTCGGCGACAAGATGCCCTCCCAATCCTTGCCACTGGGAGGCATCCACGGTGAGTGCAACCAGCGCTCCCCCGATCCCCACTGCAATCCAGGCCGGTGACAGACCCACCAAGGGGCCAAACACCGCCAGCAATGTGGCTCCAGCGACGGCGGCCCCAGCGGTCTCACTCGAAACAGATCCGCGCGACTCACCGCGGCTGCCGGGGGCCGGGGGCTCCATCAGGCTTGTGCCTGCCTGCCGCGACCCTTGCCGCCCCGTCCTTTTCCACCACGGGTGGGCATCGGGGCGATCGCCTCAAAAGCCTCGACTTGCAGGTCTTGTCCCTGGCGGCGCACCTCAAGGCTGACGAAATGACGCAGATGCTCAATCGGGATCTCGCCTTTGAGCTGCAATTTGAACGGCAGCGGGCGACTTCCGTCGGCCCGGGGCAGCTGCCGCACTTTGATCACCAGCTCCCCCGTTTCCGGGCGGGTAAAGATCAGTTCGCCCCGAATCGAGAAGAAGTCATCCCCCTCGGGAAGCGTGTCGTGAACAGGCTGGGCGTCGCCCTCGGGTGCAGCGTCCGCACGGTCGAGGGTGCTGGGCTCCCAGATGCCCGCAATCTGCAAATGCAAATGGCCACCCTCACGGGAGCGGGGATAAACCACCCACAGATGGGGATGGTCCATGGCCAGATGACGGCGCATCAGCGTGAGCATGCGGCCCAGCACCACAGCCTCCAGCTCCTGGCCCTGGTCATCCACGAGCACACCACGGGTGAGTTGCTCATCGGACTCCGGCCGATAGGTGCCTCGGACGACACCGATGGCCCGGTATTGCAACGGTTCGGTGACCGGGGAGATCGGATGGTCGCGCATCAGTGGGTAAGAGCACTCAGTTGCTCGCAACAAACTCTAGCCAGCCCGGTTCGATGCCCTCAGACTGGGCTGACCCCTGGGTGGATCAGGCAGCCAATGGCAGGACGGAAGCGTTGGTGGCTGGGCGCCGGGATGGTGGCCGCTCTGGGCGTCGGCTGGCTGTTGAGCGAACTGGTGCATGGCCAGACCAGCACTTCACCCAGTCGCATCGAGGTGGATCGACAGGTCCGCGAACTGCTCGATCGTCGCGAAACACAACCCCTCAGCCCAGAGGGCGAACGACGTCTGCTGGAAAGACTGTTAGCCCTTAGGCGACTCCCCGAGAGCATCGTGCTGGTGGAGGAGCAGGTCGAGGCACAACCCAAAAACTGGCGATGGCGCCTGCTTCTCAGCCAGCTGGAACTTCGTCATGGCAACACCGAGCAAGCCGAAATCCAGCTCCAGAAGCTCATCCAACTGCAACCCACCAATGTGGAGGTCTTGCAGGCGCAGGCACTCCTGAGGCTGCAACAGGCCCGACCCCAGGAGGCGATCGCCACTGTGCAAAAGGCTCTCACCAACGAAAACCTCACCAATCGGGTCACCATCGGATTACTTCTGGCGGATCTGCAACGGCAGAGCGGGGCTGGCAACGCAGCCCTCGGCACCTACAAACAACTCGGCGAAGACAACCCCAAGGACGCCCGGCCCTTCATGGCCCAGGCGTTATTGATGCAGGAACGGGGCAAACGAGGGGAAGCTCTTCAATTGCTCGCCACGGCGCGTCAGCGCCAACTCGCCGCGAACGCAGAGACCCAAGCGATCGATGC
>JAAZVJ010000069.1 GCA_018623675.1 Synechococcus sp. HW_metabat.54
CAGGGTGGCACCAGCACTTTTCGCTGCGGTGGTGATGGTGTCCCTGAGAAAGGCTTCGTCGTCGAGCTTTGCGTGGTCGCAGTCATAAAGCTCGAGAATGCAGTGTTTACCCACCATGTCGGTGGCACTGGGCGCTGTGGAACTGAGGGCCGAAGAAATTTCGCCGCCGCCCCATCCCGGGTTGGGATGCAGGCAAGACAGGTCCTGCTTCATCAGATGATCGGAAGAGAGCTCGCAACGTTAGCTCAGCTTTCCTTCATATTTCAATTCCCCTGCATCTAGAACCTGGGATTGCCGACACCAATCTCCTTCAAAGGCGTCGAGGTGGGTGGCGCTCACGAGGCATTGGTGGCTGTCCCCGACGGCTTCGAGAAGGATGAGCTGACGTTGGGGATCGAGTTCGGCAAGAACATCGTCGAGTAGAAGCAGGGGTGGCTGACCCCACAGCTCTCCCACAAGCTCCAGTTCTGCCAATTTCAGAGCCAAGACAAGGGTGCGTTGCTGCCCTGCGGATCCAAAGCGCCGCGCAGGCGTGCCGTTGAGGTCGAGGCCGATTTCATCGCGGTGCGGACCAACGCGGCAGCTCCCCAGGCGTTCCTCGTCTTTGCGTTGTGCACGCAGTTGTTCAGCGATGGCCAGTCGCCAAGTTTCCTCCTCTTCTTCGCCTTCGAGCACGCTGCCAGGCGCATAGCGCAGAGACAGCTGTTCAAGCCCGCTGCTGAGGTGGTGTTGCCAACGTTGGGCCAGAGGCTCTAACCGGGCCAGTGCTCTGCGACGACGGCGATGGATGCGTGTGCTGATCAAGGACATCTGCAGATCGAAGGTGTCCAGAAGGGCATCCCGATCAACCGTGGGCATGCCGCGGCCTTGTCGCCAAAGTTGGGCGCGCTGGCGCAGCAAACGGCTGTAACGGCTCATCAGATCGGCGTAGATCGGCTCAAGCTGCAGCACCACCCGATCCAGCCATTGGCGCCTGAGGGCTGGCTCGCCCCGCACCAGGTGAAGGTCCAGAGCGCTGAAGCCCACACAGCGCAGAGGACCGATCAAATCGATTTGCCGATCCAGGGTTTTGCCATTGCGTTTGGCTTGGCGCCCACCTCGACGGCGCAACTGCAGCTCCAGATCGTCTCCATCACTGGTGTGGGCCCGCAGCCTGGCCTCCGGAGCATCCCAGTGGATCAGATCCTGGTCTTGGCTGACACGGTGCGAACGCAGACTCCCCAGCAGTTCGACCGACTCGAGCAAATTCGATTTGCCAACACCGTTGCGGCCAATCACCAACAGGCGAGGTGCCTCAATCTCCAGTTGCAGATGGCTGTAGTTGCGGAACCCCTGCAGTTCCAGCTGGAGAAGCCGAATCGGTCTGGGTGCGGCGTGTGGCTAAGGTACCTGCACCGGAGCGATCCGAGGGTCGACTCCATGCAGCGGCGTTAGCCGGTGTGGGCATGTAGCTCAGTTGGATAGAGCATCAGATTCCGGTTCTGAGGGTCGCAGGTTCGAGTCCTGCCATGCTCGTGTTCAGGCTCCTTCAATCAACGGAGCCTTAAGCCCATGGCCCTGATGCCCCCGGGGTCAAGCACGAAACCTTGGGTTTTCAGAGCATCCAGCGCAGCCGGTGGTGCTGCGATCGAGATGCTGCATCCCGGCAGGTTTTTTCGCAGATGGGTTAAGGCCCGATGCACAAGTACAGCGAGTAATTCCGCTTGATGAGGCCCTGGTCGTGCCGCCAGGTTCCAGAGGTTGGCATTGAGCGCCTGATCGCTGGTGATGCGTACGAATCCCACCAGTTCACCGCTGTTGGATTCCAGGATGCAGAGATACCCGTAGCTCCGTTCCAAAGCAGCAGACCAGCGTTCTGCAGGAGGCGTTGCTTCGCTGCAGGAGGCCAACAGGCTGTTGATCGCCTGAGCCGACGGGGTGTGGTCGCCGTGCAGTTCAAAGCCCCCGGGCAGAACGGGGGCTGGAGGCTGCTGACGAAAGGGGAGAAAGGCCACTTAGCCGGTATTCCGCATGCCGGCAGCGATGCCGTTGATGGTGAGCAAGGCCCCCCTCAGCAGTTCACTGCGGCTGTAGGTGCGGCCATCGGTTGTGCCTGAGGTGGCCTCACGCATGGGTGGCTGTCGGTTCTGATCGCGCAGTCGGCGCAGCAATGCCACCTGAAGGAATCCCAGGGGAACGATGGTGCGGTTGCGCAGGTCTACGGACAGCTGAAGGCCTGGATCCCCATCCAGGAGCCGTTCTTGACCGGTGATGTCGAGAACCAGCTGAAGCGTTAACGCATGTTCCTTGGCGATCGTGTCGTAGATGCGCTCAAAGGCGTCTCGGTGATCCTCTCGGCCCAGGCTGTTCACGTAGTGGCGAGCCAGCTCCAGATCCACCTTGGAAAGAGTCATCTCCACTTTGGAGATCAGCATCCGGAAGAACGGCCAGCGCTGGTGTAAGCGGCGCAGCACGTCGAGTTGTTCCGGATCGGAGGCGACTTCTTCCGCCAGTGCGGTGCCGACTCCAAACCAGCTGGGAAGCAGGAAGCGACTTTGGGTCCATCCGAACACCCAGGGGATGGCCCGGAGGCTGGATAAATCTTTGGCTCCGGTTTTACGCCGGGCCGGACGACTGGAGATCTGCAGCTTGCTGATTTCCTCGATCGGGGTGACCTGCTGGAAAAAAGCCACCAGATCAGGGTTGTCGTGGACCAAAGCTCGGTAGTGGCTGCGGGAGCGGGCCGCCAGCCGGGCCATCAGCTCGTTCCAGCTGGGGGTGGCGTCCAGTTGGTTGGTCACCAGGCTGTTCTGGACGACGGCTGTGCTCACCGTTTCCAGGTTGTAGAGAGCCAACTCTGGGAGGCTGTACTTCGACGCCAGCACTTCTCCCTGCTCGGTGATTTTGATGCGGCCCTGCAGGGTCCCGCTTGGCTGGGCGAGGATCGCCTGATAGGCAGGGCCACCGCCTCGGCCGACCGATCCACCGCGACCGTGGAACAGCCGTAGAGCGACTCCTTGACTGCTGGCCAGATCCTGAAGAGCGATCTGAGCTTGGTGAATCTCCCAATTGCTGGAGAGAAAGCCAGAGTCTTTGTTGCTATCGGAGTAGCCCAACATCAGCTCTTGCAAGGGCTGCATGTTTTCTCCAACCCGAGGGAGCAGCTGGCGGTACAAGCGGTTGTTGAACAGCTGCTCCATCACCGCGGGCGCGCGCTGAAGGTCCTCCACCGTTTCAAACAACGGCACCACGAGCAGGTCGGCATGCTCTGCAGCTGGATCCACAAGGCCGGCTTCTTTGGCCAGCAGCAGCACCTCCAGTAGATCCGATGCGGAGTTGCTCATCGAGATCACGTAAGTCCGGCAGATGCGGCTTCCAAACTCCTGTTGGAGACGGTGCAGCATCCGGAAGACGGCAATGGTCTCTGCGGTGCTGGGCGACCATTCCACGGCTGGTGGAATCAGCGGACGACGGGTCTGGAGTTCCTCCAGCAGCCATGTCACGCGCTCACCCTCATCCATGTCTTCGTAGGACTTGGGCAGGTGCAGGTAGCGGGTTAGTTCGTCGAGGGCATCGCTGTGGCGAGTGCTTTCCTGACGGATATCAAGACTGGCCAGTGAGAAGCCAAAAATGTGGACCTGCGTCAGCAGGGTGTCGAGGGGTTCACAACTGAGCTCCGTGCTCACCAGGCTGTTGCGGATCAGCTCAAGGTCGCCGCGGAACTCAGCCACTGATCCGTAGTGCAGAGCTTCCTGGCCGCCGGACGTGGCGCTGTTGGCCACCAACCCTTCGGGAGGGGTTTGCCAACCAGCCTCAGCGAGCTGTTGGTTGCGCAGTTGGGTGAGCCTGAGCCGTTCCAGCATGTAGCTGAGCTTGAGGCGATAAGGCTCCAACCGATAACGCGCTGCCCTCTCTTCATAGACCTCGGGGAAGCGCAGCCGATCCATCTCCAGCGACTCGAGCAAGGGGGCACTCACCTGGCTCCATTGCATAGAGATGCTGAGTTGATCGCGGAGCGCCTGAACAGCCGCGATGTAGCGCTCCAGCATCAACTGGCGCTGGTAGCAGGATGTGCGCCAGGTGATCTCTGGTGTGACCGAGGGGTTGCCATCGCGGTCAGACCCCACCCAGGAGCCAAAGGTGCAGAAACCCGAGGGCGGCAGGCGGACATCGGGGTAGCTGCTGGCCAGGGCGCTGCTAATGCGTCGGCGCAGCTGGGGCATGGCATCGAACAGCACCTGCTGGAAGTAGTGGAGCGCGTAATCCACTTCGTCCAACACCGTGGGCTTGAACTGGTGCAGTTCGTCGGTGCGCCACCAAAGCCTGATTTCTTCTTCCAGTTGTTGGCGGAGGCTGTCTCGCTCCCCACGGGTGATGGTGGGGCTGGCCTGCAGTTGTTGCAACAGCGTCGCGACCCGGCGCTGCTTATGGCGCACGGTGTGACGAACGATCTCCGTGGGGTGGGCCGTGAAGACCAGCCTGATGTCGAGATCTTGGAGGAGAGTCTCAAGCTGGGCAGGCGGCACATTCAGGTGACGAAGCCGCTCGAAGAGTTCTCGGAATGTGGCTGGTTCGGTTTGGCTGGCGAGCGGCGGCGCGAACGGATCCACCGTGTCGGCATGCTCATGGGAGCGGCTGATGCTCTCGAGGTAGCTGTCTTCTTCGATGCGCTGTTCAAGGATGTTGACCAGCTGGAAGTAGAGCGAGAAGGCGCGTGCCGCCGCAATCGCTTCCACGAGATCCATCTCGCGGATCAGTTGGGCCACGGCATCACTGCTGACCACGGCGCCATCGCTGGCCACCGGGTCGCTCAGCTGTTTCATCCGCAGAAGCCGCTCGGCTTGATCCGGCGGACATTCACTGCGCAGCACAGTCTCCCAAAGGTCTTCCACCAAGGCCAGACGCTGCTTCAAAAGCTGGCCGCTGCATTGGATGGGCTCAGCGATCCCCGACCGGTCACTCTCAGGAGTTTGGGCGGCGGTCGAGAGCATTGAGGAGGCTTGGGAATCGGCTAACGACATGATCATCCCAAAGTGCCTGTTTCACGCGGGGTGATCTGTTCTTGATCGATCATCTCCGTGATCCCGGCTTGGATGGCCTCAGCAATGGTTTGGCCTGCCTCAACGGCCTTGAGCCAACGCATGGCTTGGTTGCCTGAGTGAAGAACCGTCTGGATCGGCTCTAGTCGCCGATCAAGGCCGAGTTCGATGGCCAAGGGCGTCACCTCGGCGCAAAGGTTTGCGATCCACTGGCGGCAAGACACGCTGTGACCGTCGCTCCAGTGACGTAAGTCAGCGTTCAAGCTGGAGCGGGCAGCCGCCGCATCATTGCTGTCACAGATCGTCTGCAGTTCAGCTGAGCTGAGGCTGCTGGCCTGAAAGGGGTCGAGCTGTTCAGGGTCGCGGATGGCCATCAGAACCCGCAGTTCCAGAAGAGCGGTGACCGCGAGCAGCAGGTCTGGGTCGGTGATCAGATCGCAGATCCGCAATTCGAGACGGTTGAGGTCGTGGGGGCGCTGGGGACCATTCGGACGCACGGACGTCCAGAGGTGACGGACGTTGTGCATTTGCCCTTCCTTCAACTGGGTCTCAATCCAGCTGACGTAATGGGCGTGATCCCTGAACAGGGGCACAGACGTTGGTGTCAGGGGGAACTGCAGCCACCGTTGGGAATGGGCACCGGTGAGCTCACCCCCCAGAAAGGGGGAACTGGCACTCAACGCAAGGAACAGTGCTGCTTCGCAGCGCACGAGTCGCAGGGCCCTGAACAGAGATTCATTGCCGCTGATGCCCACGTTGATGTGGATGCTGGCTGTCACCACCCGTGTGCCGTAGGTCGCCTCAATCAGGCTGTGATACGGGTTGGCTGGATCGGATCGTTCAAACCGTGATGGATCTCCGAGGCTGAGGGTGCTGCCTGGGAGCAGGGTGAGTGAGCGTTCCGCCAG
>JAAZVJ010000070.1 GCA_018623675.1 Synechococcus sp. HW_metabat.54
AGCCAAGGCCACTCTTCGAACTGCGGTATGCGAGCCCTTACAACTTTCTCGGCCGCACTCTTTACACCCAGTTGAGGCCACGTCTGCGCTGCCCGGCAGCGTTAGCCCTCCAACAGGTCCCAGAGGACCTGGCCCGGGAGGGATTGGGCCTTTTGGTTTGGGATGCCTATCGGCCCCTGGCCGTGCAGCAAGCGATGTGGGATGCCATTCGCGATCCGCGCTATGTGTCCAATCCAGCTGTGAACTCAGGTCGCCACACACGAGGGACCGCAATCGACGTGACCCTGGTGGACCAACGGGGCAAACCATTGCCGATGCCCACCGACTACGACGACTTCAGCCCAGCTGCCCATCTGAATGCAAAAGGCACTCCAGCCGAAGCCGACCGCAATGCTCGCCATCTCAGATCAGCGATGGAGCGGCGAGGCTTCATCGCCTTTCCAACGGAGTGGTGGCATTTCGATTGGAACGCCTGGGAAAGCTTGCCAGTGGTTCAGGAACCTTGACGATGAGGTTGAACTCAGCGGCCCTCGCAATGGGCAACTGCTTTGAGATACACCAACCGACCTGGCCCCTCCTGGCCTGGCAACACCGCACTCCTCAACGCAATCTGATGATCAATGCAGCGGTTGTAGCGATGGTTCCTCACCGCAGTGGGGATCTGAAGCAAGGCCATGGCCACCAAGCTCAAGCTGCTCACCAACGCCAACAGGGGATAGGCATGGGCCCGCACCATCTCGCGAGGCGACAGCGGTGAACCGTTGTGATCGTGATCAGTCATGCACGGAAGGCCTCAACAGTTATGGGGGCATGCGTCACGATTTCTGGGAGCGGAACCCCTTCAGCTTGTCGAGATCCTTGGATTGATCAAGCTTGAAATCGGTCAGGATCAGGGCTTTGCCAATGGTGCCAATCGCATCCTCCATCCTCTGAAGTTCCGCTGCCCCCTGCTCTGAGGATCGGGCTGCGCGAATCACATCGGGCGTCATGGCGGCAGCCGCCTGATCCATGGCGTCGGCAATCTCCTGCACCCGCGCCAGGGCCTCGTCGTGATTCATCCGTGTCGAGATCGCAACCTCAAGTTTGCCTACTGGTGGCGGAGCTAACGGAGGCCTGTTTCACCAAAAGTGACCTCAAGAATCGCCGCTTTCAGCAGCACTTGCATCCGCTGCAGATCAACCTGCTCATCGGGTTCACCGCCACTCCAGCGCTCCAGCCGATAGGTCACCGCATCGAGAAGCAAACGCAGTCCGCCCGCATTCAAGGTGAACTCCACCGTGGCTTCTGAAGGATCCATCCCTTGACCATCCAGATCATCCATCAGCACTCCAGGGCCTGGTCCACAGTCTGATTAGGGTGAAGGATGACGCCAATCAATCGAGGCAGCCTCTGCATCAACACCTGAAAGGCTGCAGGCGTTTCCGTCTCTCGTTCACTGCAGGCAATTCGTTGAAGCCATCCCTGTACACGCGCCTTGCCCTTCGCACCCTTGCCATGACTGCCATTGCGATGCCCACGTTGGGAGCCCTATGGCAGCCGCCCGCCGAACCCCAGCATTGGGGTCAGATTCGCGACACGCTTCAGAACAAGGGACGAATCAGCAAAGCCAAGTGGATTTTTTTCGGGGCACTGGAGAACGACAACACCCAGGCAGCGGAGTACCTCAGCAATCTGCAGGTGAGCCAAGGTGCTGTGGCCTTCGATGGCCTACTGCTGCTAAAGCGCGCAGGAGCAAGTGAATGGGTTGTGCGTCCACTACAGATGCGCGCCATCTGTGCCGAAGGCCGCTTGGAACGCCGCGGGCAAGACGGCCTTTGGTCTGACTATTCAGGTCGCCCCGATACCGCCCGCAAAGTGGAATGGATCTGTCGACAGAAGCCTTAAGGGGTAGCAATCATTGTTCTGGAGGAGTCTCAGACGACTCCTCGGATCCATCAGCCTGCTGGCCCGAGCGCTTGATGAGCTCGGCCAGCATTTTGAGCTTGGCGTTTTCAGAATCCGATGCCCGCGATGCCAACCAGGCACGGGCTGACTTTTGCTGATCAAGCTGCTGCACCAAGGCCAAGGCTGCTTCGCGCAACTCTTCGATGTCTTGACAATCACGAATCCAGCGAGACAAACGCTCACTTTCGAATGATTGCTCTAAGCCTTTGCGAAGCGGTTCCATCAATGCAAGTCCAAATTCAGAGCAAACAACAAAAAACTCACTCTCAAATCCACTTAAGCAGCAGCGGCGAGACATTCCAATTTGCTCTCCAAGTACGCCAAAAAAGCATCACTTGAGAGCGGCCGACCACTCACCTGCTGCACCAACCCTTCGGCATTAAGCGCCCGGCCTACTGGATGCACATGCTCCCGAAGCCAGGCCAAAAGGGGCGAGACATCACCGCGAGCCACATGCTCCTCAGGGGATCCGATCGCCGTCGCCATGGCTTCGCTTAATTGGGCACTGACCAGATGGCCGAGCAGATAGGAAGGGAAGTAGCCAAAAAGGCCTTCACTCCAGTGCACATCTTGAAGACAGCCCTCCGCATCATCCAGGGGCGTCACTCCCAGCAGCTCTTGGTAACGGCGGTTCCATTCAGCGGGGAGATCCCGCACAGGTAGGCCTTCCTCCAGGAGCGCCAGCTCCAGATCCGTGCGGATCATGATGTGCAGCCCGTAGCTGAGTTCATCGGACTCAACCCGATTGGTGCCAGGTGCAATCGGATTCATGGCTCTCCAGAGGCTGGCCGGAGAGTCAACCGCAGCGCCCTCTGCCTGGAAACGCTGCCACCACCGTTGCGCAAACGGCTCACTGCGGGCGACGCGGTTTTCCCAGAACAAGGACTGGCTTTCATGCACTGCCATCGAGGTGGCCTGGCCCAACGGCCAGGCAAACCATTGATGACTGGCGGTCGGCAGACCCTGTTCATAAAGGGAGTGCCCCCACTCGTGGGCCGTCGCCAGAAAGCACGACAGCGGCTGGCCACTCACGACCCTGGTGGTGAGGCGAAAGTCACGGGGGCCGAGGGTGATGGAAAAAGGATGGGGCGATTCCGCCACCGACGTGATGGCAGGGTCACGCCCCCACTCCTCAAGCAGCTGGCTGCAAAGGCGCTGCTGCTGTTGTTCTGAGAGGTCCCAGTCGAGGCTTCGCGGACGTGGAGCTTTCTGCACCTGCTGCAACAGCTCAGGCAACCTGCGGCGCAGCGGTGCGAAGAGCTCCAGCAAGCGCGATAAACGCAAATCCGGTTCAAAGGGCTGCGCCAGCGTTTCCCAGCAGCCTCGATCTTCATCCAGCTGTCGCGCCTGCTCTTGGCGCAGGCTGATGAGATGCTCAAGGGCCGGGGCGAACAGGGGGAAATCACTGGAGGAGCGAGCCTGTTGCCAGCAGTCGTACCCCTTGGCTTTTGCGGTAGCGAGTGCTGCCACCAGATCAGGATCCTGCCGTTGTTGTCGGCGCAGGTCGAGCTCCAGCAGCTCCAGATTGCGGCCCCGCTCTTGGCGCTCCACCTCGCTCAGATCACCCGCGTCGATCTGGCTCTGCCAATCGGCACGTGCTTCAGCCACCAAGGCCGCGTAAACAGCGGAACTCTGGCGCTGATGCAACTGGCGGGCCAACAACGTGAGCTGCTCTCCGCGCCAAGCAGCCCCACCACTTGGCATGCGGGTGTTTTGATCCCAATAAAGGGTGCTCTGAATGCTGCCAAGCAGCTGGGTCTCATGGAGATGACGGCCCAGGCGATCCCAGGCTGTTGATCCGCTCACTCCCAACTCCTGGCCTACACAAAGACCAGCCTGGCAAATCCTTCAGCGCAACTGCCAATCCCCACTCAAGAGAGCAGGCCAGCGTCGATCAAAACCGGCAAGAGCCAAGCGGGAATGCCATCACGACTCCAATCCCACACACCATGGCGCTTGCTCATACAAACACTTTCCCCACGGGTGAAGGCCTCCAGAACGAAGGTGCGATCCATGGCTTCAAGTGCATCCTCGCGGTGGATGCGTTCCAACCTCTCGCGGGGAGATCGAACCAAAGGAACGCTGCGGTGAAGGCTCGTGCATGTTGCCGGAGCGGTGATCCGGTTGAGCAAGATCACACGAAGCCGTGATTTTGCTCAACCGGAACAAGGACGAGGAACCGCAGGGTGGTGTGCAACAAGCCTGATGCCCTTGATCGCCATGTCCTTTGCTTTGATCAATGCCACCGTGATGGCCACAACCCTGCTGGGCAGCGTCGCGATTCTCTCGCTGGCCACTCCTTCTCAAAGCCAGGCCGGAGAGTGGTTTGCCTGTGCAATCGATGCCCAAGGAACCAAAGCCCTGGTGATGGGAGTGAAGGAAGTGGAGCTCGACCACAGTGTTCCTTTTCAAGCCAAACCGAGCACAAGCAATCCCAAGGTGATGTTGAGCGCAGGATCACGCGCGGGGCGCTGCTATTTGAACGCACAGCAACAGAGGGCCTTGCATTCGCCCTGACGCACAACAATCACCACTGCGGATGGCAACGCGTCCAACCGTTCTGCCGACAACCGTTCCAGGTGCTGATCGCGGCCTGAGTGCTGAGACGACGCACGGATGGCAAGCCCCCCATCACTGAACGCACTTCCACCCATGCCTGGCCGCCGGAATCCTCATCCTGCGAAAGGTGGACATGCATCACTTGTTGATGGTCAGGACTCCGTAACCAGCGATCAGACTCCGGACTCGCGGCGGAAACAACCTCCCCAAAGCCGACTGCCTCCCCCATCAACCAACAACCAAGCTGAGAGGGTGAGAGTAAATCAACCGAGAATTCAACAGGGAACTGACTTCAAGAGCCAAACCAGCAACAGAGAGGCAGCCCAGCGCCTCCACCCAAGCCGCGCTCACCTCGAGGTAAAGAAGAACGACACCTGATCCCACTCAGGCCTGCAATTGTCAGACTTCGACCACATGAGTGGAGGCAGCCCTTGAGCAATACAACCCATGCGCCGGCCTGTCATCTCTCCTGGACCGTGACCCAAGTGTCGCGTCGCCTCTTTGCCGTTGCAGCCACCTTGAACGGCTCCGAATACGACTTCGTTGGCAACTTCCCATCACTGCGCGAAGCCCATATGGCCGGCCGCCTTTACGCCAGCAATCTCGCCCGCCAGCAACTCCAAGCTGCAGGCTGAACGCCTTGTCATCGATCAGACAAGACAGGCCGCTTCAACCAGGCAACCACCCGGCAACGCAGACCGACAGCACTTGCAAACCCGGAAGGAGACCTGCATAGTACGCATGTACTTCCAAGAGGCGTCAGGTCTCGCCAGCCCATCGCCATGAGCAGCCATCAACCTCAGCGCCAGGTCACTGCCCTTGACCTCGCCAACGCCCAACTGATCGAAGCGCTCTACGAACTCACCTCCGCCATCGAACAACGCGGCGACGTGGGAGGAGCCAAACGCAAAGTGATGCTGTGGGAATTAGAACGATCCCGCATTATTGCTTGATCGCACTCATGACTCGCTCAAAGAAGAACCCGAGCGACATGGCCCACAACTAATCAACTTTAAAGAAGAGGCGAGATTCCACATCCAAATTATCTTCCTCATCAAAAGTCTCACCTTCAACAAGCTCGATTGCAAAATCCTTATCATCGAGCTCATGGACGATTTTCTGCCCCTCCAGCAGGTTGTGAACGATAAGAATTCGCTTCATCGCAAGGGCATCTCTTAGCCCAGATTAACGAGTCACCTGCAACGAGATCATCACCCATACCTCCTGAGCTCCTAAGCTTCTGGCCGCTAGCAGCATTTCGAATGGCGTTTGAGATTTCCATCGGCGATGAGTCGCGCCAATACCGGCATTCATGCACCCACGAAGACCTCGAGGATGCAATGGATGC
>JAAZVJ010000071.1 GCA_018623675.1 Synechococcus sp. HW_metabat.54
CAATCGACCGAACCAACTGTCGGGTGGCCAACAGCAGCGGGTCGCGATCGCCAGAGCGATCATCAATCAACCAGCCCTGTTGCTGGCCGATGAACCCACAGGAGCGCTGGACTCCCGCACGACCGAGGACGTGCTCAATTTGTTCGACGAGCTGCATCAGCAGGGGATCACTTTGGTGCTCGTGACCCACGAAGACGAGGTCGCAGCGCGGGCAGCAACAGTGGCCCACTTCCGAGACGGGCGGGTGGAGTCGATCGCACGCAACAGGCATTAACGCAGCCTGGCCTGCGCCGACAAAGCTCCTTACTCTGAAGATTGGCAGCCGCAGCTTGCATGCCTGAGCCACCCACGCCACGCCTACGCGTCCTTGTGGTGGACGACGAAGCCAAGCTCACCGAGTTGCTGAAGCTTGAACTGGATACAGAGGGATACGAGGTTGAGATCGCCAGTGATGGAGCCTCAGGCCTGGTGAGGGCCCGATCTCAACCGCCTCCGGATCTAATCGTTCTCGACTGGAATCTGCCCGACTTCAGCGGTGTGGACATTTGCCAACGCATGCGCCGCGGCGGAGTCACCACCCCGATCCTGATGCTCACAGGACATGACGACATTGCCGATCGCGTCACAGCCCTGGATGCGGGCGTCGATGACTATCTGATCAAACCGTTTTCCATCGAAGAGCTGATGGCCAGGTTGCGGGCGATGCAACGTCGTGCCCAAACCTTTTCCGGGAACCCTCAAGAGGCTGCACCAGCGGTGCTCACCATTGCCGACCTACGCGTGGACACGAACACCCGTGATGTGAGCCGAGGCGAACGCCTGATTCAGCTCTCCGTGAAGGAATACGACCTGCTGGTGTTCCTGATGCGGGCCGGAGGAACAGTGCTGGAGCGGGCCGAAATCATGCGCGGGGTTTGGGGAGAGAACTTCTATGGCGATGACAACCTGCTCGACGTTTACATCCGCTACCTGCGTCAAAAAATTGAAGCGCCTGGTCTGCCCACCTTGATCCACACCATCCGCGGGGTCGGCTTCATTTTGCGGGACGCTTCGGCACAGGCGCCCTAAGGCTGTCGAGCAGCTGCCCCATCAGCATGGCCACCGCATCACCGCCCCCCTGCATGGTGAGGGGGTTGAGATCCATCTCGCCAGGATCCACGGCCACCCAACCACCTGCTTGAGGGCGCCGTAGTTCGAAATGGAGATGGGGACCAGTGCTGAGACCGGTGCTGCCCACCCTGCCAATCACCTCGCCCTGGCGCACTTTGTGGCCGCGTTTCACATAGAGCTCAGAGAGATGGCCATACAAGGTGCGTCGCTTGGGCGAGAGATGCTCGAGCTCCACCGCAATGCCATAGCCGCCAGCCAGACCACTGCTGACCACCGTGCCTGAAAGGGCTGCCACCACGGGGGTGCCCTCAGGAGCCGCCAGATCACGACCTGCATGCATCAACCACTTGCCAAACACCGGATGCACGCGCCATCCGAAGTCACTGGTGGTGATGGCGGAGCCAATGATTGGGAATAACAGCCGGCGGTTGCCGTTGCCAGCGAGGGCTGCAGGACGGGGTGTGACTGCAAACACCGACTCCAGACGGAAACCACCTCGGCCCAACAACGCCGAGACGGGAACCGTGATCAAGGGCAAGGGACGTCCATCCCGTCCACGCCGCAAGGTGGTGGGCATGCCAACACCCCGACGTTCACGCCAGGCGATCCGCGCAGCCAGCCTGCGCCCTCCTCGAACAGCCCTACCCGAGGCGCACTCCTGCCGTGACAGGGCACCACTGCGGCAAGCCTGTTGCAACCGAGGCACATCGATCGGCACAAACTGCGTCTTGCCCTCCAGCTGGCGACGTTCGGCGGGGGTAATCACCTGTTGGCGCTCGAGCCGATCCAACGAGCGATCAAACCGCAAAGGCGGTGCAGGCCGTGGCCGATCCAACGGAGGACGCACAGGCCCTGGAGGGGTCTGTGCGAAGCCGGAAGGAATCATCAACAACCAGGCAGCAGCGAACCAACGCAAAGCCGATCAGAAGACGGTCTCAGCGAGACTCTAGAGACCAGATTCCGATGGTGTTTCCCAGCGGGTCCAACTGGTGGTTCGGGCTCCCTGGCTTAGCAGCAGGGCACCATCAGCCCGGAGACCATCCACTCGCCAAGCCTCTCCACTTACCGGATCCTGCACCTGGCGAGCCCAAAGGCGAGCCTCTGTCGCCTGACAGACCAGCTCCGGCTCCAGGGCCAAAGACCGCGTCCGGTCGAGGGCCGCCAACACTTCCGCAGTCCAAAAGCAGCGGCGATTGGTCCGCAGAGGATGCCTCGAAGGGCAGTGCCGCAGAGCAATTGCACCGGGGGGCACCGCATTGGCCACATTCAGCCCCACCCCAACCCGTGCCAAGCGCACCCGCGAGCCGCGAATCACCATGCGCGGCAGGATTCCTGCCAGCTTGCGGCCCTGCACGAGCAGGTCATTGGGCCACTTAATCGCCACCGGCACGCCCATGGGCTCCAGCCGTTCCGCTAGTGCCACAGCCATCGCCAAACCCAGAATCCCAGGGGCGGAACACGATGCGGGCCAAGGCAAGGCGGCACTGAGCCAGACACCGCCCTGCGGTGACTGCCAACGCCGTCCCCATTGACCTTGGCCGTTGGTTTGATGGCTCGCTATCACCGCGCGAGGCAGTTCCCCGTGCCATGGATGGGTTTGCAGCCAAGCACTCAGCTCCTGTTCTGTGGTCGCGCAAACAGGAACAGTCCGGAGCCGCCAAGGGAGACAACCGCAGCGTTGTCGCCACCGAGCCACAGCTGCGGCACCCCTCTGGCTGGTCAGCATTGGTGCTGCCACCAGGGCTTCAAACGCGCGACAGCAGCCTCGAGTTCGTCCACGGGGCGCACAAGCGCTAAACGCAGCCAATGGCAGCCTGCCTCTCCAAACCCAGAGCCCGGAGTAAGGGCCAGCCCTGTCTGCTCCAACAACGTGGCGGCCAACTGCTCGTCATCCCAGCCCCTCTCTTGTGCCCATGGGGGCACGGGAAGCCAGAGGTAAAGCGCCATCGAAGGGTTGGGAGCTTGCCAACCCAACCGAGCCAGGGCAGCAAGGGTCCGATCACGGCGCTCGCGGTAGGTGGGCAAAATCCGCCGCGGCCAATCAGGGGCCTTCGTTAGCGCTGCGACGGCACCCTCCTGAAGGGCGAGAGCCTGATTGAAATCAATCACACCCTTGAGCTGACGCAACGCAGTGATCAGAGGCGCGGCCCCAACAGCGCATGCCAAGCGATAGCCCCCGAGGCACCAGCCCTTCGAGAGCGAGAAAAACTCAATTCCCCGTTCGCGCCAGCCTGGGCAGCGCAACAGAGCAGGGGCCTCACCGTCCAAGGCGAGATCCACATAGGGATTGTCGTGGGCAAACACCAGGTCATGACGTCGAGCCCGGGCCATCCCCTCATCAAGCCATGCCTGCTCACCCACCTGGGCCGTGGGGTTATGGGGAAAACCCATCACCATCAAGCGCAGCTGATCCCAAACGCTGTCAGCAAGTTGGTCGTAGCGAGGTCGCCAATGGTCTTCAGCCCGCAACGGAAGTCGTTCAATCCGCGCATCGGCCAACAACAACCCACCGCGGTGAGAGGGATAGCAAGGATCCAGGATCAGGCCGCTCTCACCGGGATTGAGCACCGCAAGCGGCAGATGGGCCGTCCCCTCCTGGGACCCCACCAAGAGCAGCACTTCTTCATCAGGGTCAACCCCGACGCCAAACCGTTGATCACACCAATCAGCCACCGCCTCCCGAAGAGGACGGGTACCGGCATGCAGGCAATAGGACGCGCTGCCCGGACGATCCAAACCCAACCGCATGGCCTCCAAGGCCACGGGTGGGGGATCGAGATCCGTCGACCCAAGGGAAAGATCCACAAGGGGCCTGACCTTTGCAGCAGCACTGCCGCGATAGAGCTGCTTGCGGCGATCGTTGCGATCAAAAACGCCGCTGCCGAGTCTCTCCAGTCGCCTAGAGGTTTGCATCCAAGAAAGCCTGCAGCTGCGGCTTGGCGATCGCACCCTCTTGACGGGCCACTTCCTCACCGTTGCGGAACAGGATCAGGGTGGGGATTCCTTGCACTTGATAGGCGTCGCGGGTGACGGGATTGCCGTCCACTTCCAATTTGCCCACCGCCAGCTTGTCGGCATAGGTCTCTGCAGCCCAATCCATCAGGGGGGCGATCAAGCGGCAAGGGCCGCACCAAGGGGCCCAGAAGTCGACCAACACGGTGTTGCTGGCCTGCAGCACCTCCGACGCAAATGTGGCATCGGTGAAGTCAGACACGGCTTGGCCCACAGCAACGGATGTAACGCCTCAAGATCCTATGGAGCGGGTCGCTGCGATGGGCAGCAATCCCCCTGGGATCAGAGTTTGTCGATCGATTTCTTCAACTCTTCGAGGTCAGCGTCCACCTCCGACACCTTCACAGGCTGAACAGCAGGGGTGTCGCCTGCGGGCAGTGCGACGGCTTCTGGGCCACCAGCCAGGCTCTGGCGCAGGTTCGCCAGTTCCTCATCCACATCGCTGCCGCCTTCAAGGGCCGCGAACTGACTCTCAAGGTCAGCGCCTGCCAATTCGGCTGACGCCTGGCTTTGGGCCTCCAGGGCCTCCACCTTGTCTTCCATCCGCTCGAAAGCGGCCATCGCTGTGTTGGTGCCGAGATTGCCGACAGCACTCTGAAGCTGTTGCTGGGCCTGAGCCGCCTGGGCCCTGGCCTTGAGCATGTCCTTCTTGGTTCGCGCTTCCGCGATCTTGCCTTCAAGGGCCACCAGGCTCTTCTTGAGGGTTTCAACCTGGGCGTCCTGACCTTGCACCTGGCCCGAGAGCGCGGTGGCCGTTTCCTGGAACGTCTTCCGGCGCGAGAGGGCTTCCCGAGCCAGATCTTCCTCGCCCTTCTTCAAGGCCAGTTCGGCGCGTTCGTACCAGGTTTTGGACTGCGCTTCCGCTTGCTCGGCCTGATTACGCAGCCGCTTCTGGCTGGCAATCGCCATGGCCACAGCCTGCCGCAACTTCACCAGATCCGCCTGCATGTCAGCGACGGACTGATCCAGAATTTTGACGGGATCTTCCATGCTGCTGACGGCAGCGTTGGCGTTAGCGCGAACCAAACGGCTCAGCCGATCAAAGAAACCCATGGCGGGAAGTCAGCAACGAGGAGCAGCAGTTGGAGGCTAGCGAGACCACCTCGAGATCCCACCTACGATCCTGATGTTGTGCGTGCCTAGGAACGGCAGCAGTCATGGCACGGGCTCCAAAATCCCAACGCCGCCCTTTTGGCAAAGGGGAACTGCTCATGCCGCCGCCACCCGCACCGGCCCAACCCCTCAGTTCCTGCCTCGATGCACTGCGAAGCACCTGGCGGCAAGAGGGCTCCCTGGCTGCCATCTGGCAAGACTGGCCCAACTTGGCCGGTGCCCAACTGGCTCCCCACTGCCGACCGTTGAGTCTTCATGGGGGGCTGCTGACCGTGGGTGCGAGCCATCCCCAGTGGCGCCAAGCACTGCTTTACAGCCGCCCCCAACTGCTGGCCGCCCTTCGCTCCGCTGGCCATGCCGTGAAAGACCTGCGCATCCAGCAGCACCACAGCCAGGCCAGGGCTGAGCTGGAAAGTGAGGCCTCCGTTTGGGCGAGGCACCCCAGCCGCATTGATGTGCACGGCATGGAGTGTTGCCCGCGTTGCGGACGCCCCTCTCCCGCAGGGGAGATGGCCCTCTGGGGACATTGCGGCTTCTGCCGTCGCACAGAACTGGCCCAGGTGATGCCCGTTGATCAACGCTCATCTGCATCAGACGAGC
>JAAZVJ010000072.1 GCA_018623675.1 Synechococcus sp. HW_metabat.54
CGGGCGATTTCAGCGCAGACCCTCAGATAGTCATGGTCCTGGATGCCGGCCATGGAGTTGTGCGGATGTGTCGTCAGTATCCGCGATCAACCGATCCTTCACCAGTTGGGCAAGGGCTCGACTGCCTCCTGGCGGTCCCATGCGCTGCCGCCCAATCCTGCCGAGCTCATTACGCAGGTTGTCATCAGCGAGCAGCACCGAGAGTTTGTCTCGCAGTTCTGCGGAGGAACGACAGGGCCGTACGGCACCCCCGAGTAGGCGGCTCTGACGCCGGGCAAATCCCAAGGTGAATTGGGGGCCGGGGCCAGGCAGTGAGAGAGCAGGAATGCCCAGCCCCACCAGTTGTTCGGTGGCGGTGCCGGCGGTCGCGAGGCCGACCTCAGCCCAATGCGCCCATTGGTTGAAGCGTCCGTTTCCCACGAGCAGCATCTGTGCACCCTTCACCCAGCAGGCTTGGGCGCCGAGAGCCTCGACGGGGGGAGGGCAGCGACGAAAGCCAAGCTGGTGGAGTAGGGGTTCCAGGCTCGAGAGAGAGGGTTGAGACCCCGTCGCCATCAGCAGCGTGATCGGCACCCGGCTGTCAAAGCCCTGCAAGCTGCGGAGGAGCCGTTCGGCGTTGCCTAAGGCCTCGGGCATCCGGCTCCCGCATAGCAGGAGAACCCTTCGGCAACGTTCGAGAGCGGCTGGGGGATGGCTGGCCATCAAGCCATCCATCATTGGATTGCCTGGCGCGAGGGCCGAAACGCCGTGGCGACGAAGCCCCCGCGCCGTGAGCCTGTCACGCATGGCCACAAGGCGGCAGCGCTTGCTCTTCATCACAGCCCATTCCCAGGGATCCCATTCACTGCCTTTCAGGCGGTGGTAGGCGTCACTGATGGCCAGGCCCGGACCACTGCTCCAGGTGTAGTCGCTTTTGGGCGTGCCGATGAAGCCAAAGGCCCTGCCGCTGCTCCAGGCCATGAGCAAGGGCAACAGGTCTCCCACCGCCAACACTGCCTGCAGGTTTGGACTCACGCGGCGTAGACAGCGCCATTGCCTCCATGTGAGGAGGGGAAGCCCTGCCACAAGATCTGCCAAAAGCCCGCGGGCACTTTGATTGCTGAAGCCTCCGCTCGGGAGTTTCGCGTTCGGACCCAGCAAGCGCAGCCATCCCTGCTGCACAGGCAACGTGAAGGCTTTGCCTTCGCCGACCAAGGGAAGAACGGACAGCCGCAGCCTTGGCGACTGGGCGTGAACTGCCTCAAGAATGCGCAGTGCGATCAGGTCTTCGCCATGCCCATTGGAGATCACCAGCAGGCCCTCCGTACCCTCGCTGATACGATCCGCTGGTGAGAGCAATCGTTCTCCAGCGGCGGCATGGCCAAGTGGTAAGGCAGAGGATTGCAAATCCTTTATCCCCAGTTCGAATCTGGGTGCCGCCTTTGAATTTTCTGAGCGATTCGGCGAGCTCCGTTCCGATTCACGGAAGCTCATGCAAAAGCTCCATTGAGGGATTGCATCGGGCTACCAAGGAGCTGGGTTCATTGATGTGATTTTCCCATTGATGGGGCATTCCGCGTGGAGCTCGGATTTAAAAGCTGGCCTCGCCACGGAAGCTGTTGCCGTTGGTCAGGTGTGCTTCGCACACCACGCGAAGTGGGCTAATGCTGCATGTACCGCGGGCAGGCCAGGCCTTGGGGAGCCCCTGGACAAGCCCCAGTGCGTCGGTCACCGATTGCGCAGCCCCGATCACGGTTCCCTGCCAGGTGCCTGTTGGGGGATTGCACTGTCCTTGCCTGCACGTGAGCGGCAGCGAGCGTCTCGAATTTGTGCTCACAAAGCTGAAGCTTTCGACAGTTCCCATTGCCCCCCTCATGCCCGTGAAGCGCACCCGCAAGACGTGATCGCTTTTTCGGTCGAGTCGTAAGGCGCTGCAGGGGCGCTTGTTGTCGTCGCCCATTGCGGTGATGCAGCGTTTTGGCGACCGTTCCAGCCGTCCGATGCCGGGGTCCATGGAAGCCAAGCCAGCTGTGGCCATCACCAGTTGGGTGAGTCCCAGGAGATTGAGCTTCAGAAGCCAGAAGGGATGGTGGCGAACGGCCACGTCGGTACCTCGTTGTTGTGACCTGGTCAGTAGTCGTTGTCAGCCACGCACATCCCAAGGCAGCGAATGCCGTTGTCGGCTGTGCGCTTGCAGTGCGAGCAGAGCACCTTGGCTTCGTTCTGAGGACGGCACTCCTGGGTGGTTGTGCTGTTGGCCTGCGGGGTGCCGCATGCGGCTTCGCTTGTTTTTGCCATCACCTTGGATCCTGCGCTGCTGGGCTCCCTGTTCAGGCGATCATGGCGACCAGTGGGAGAGAGCGGCGTGACCGGCATCGGTTTCGGCACTTGGTCGTGGGGGAATCAACTGCTCTGGGGGTATGAGCCCGATCGGGATGATCCTGCCTTGGCAGAGACCCTGGAGGTGGCGGTTAGGGGAGGGTTGTCCCTTGTGGACACCGCAGATTCCTATGGAACGGGCCGCTTCAACGGTCGCAGCGAATGGTTGTTGGGCCGCATCCTCGATCGCTGTGACGGAGCGTTGCGCGCGCAGCTCACGGTGGCCACCAAGTTGGCCCCATTCCCCTGGCGGTTAGGGCGTCGGGGCTTTGATCGCGCCTTTTCGGCCAGCCAGGAGCGGCTCTGTGGTCACCTCCAGCGCGTGCAATTGCACTGGAGCACGGCGCGCTACGCCCCGTGGCAGGAAGGCCCGTTGCTCGACGGATTGGCTGATCTGGTGGAGGAAGGCAGAGTCGCCGAGTTGGGGGTCTCGAATCTGGGCCCTCGCCGCCTGCGTGCTCTCCATGCCCGGATGCAGGCGAGAGGCGTTGCCCTACGCAGTGTGCAGGTGCAGATGTCGTTGTTAGCGCCTGAACCGATTCAGGCCGACGGTTTGAAAACCACCTGTGCTGACTTGGGGATTGACCTGTTGGCCTACAGCCCTTTGGCGTTGGGCGTGTTGACGGTGCCGCCCGGCGGGTCGCCCCCGCAGTGCACCCGGCTTAGGGCCGGTCTGTTCCGTCGTTTGCTCCCCGCCAGCGAACCTCTGCGAACAGCCATGGCTCAGATCGCTGCTCACCACCAAGCGTCTCAAGCCCAGGTGGCACTGAATTGGTGTAGGGCCCATGGGGCGATGCCATTGCCTGGCCTTCGCCGCGTCACTCAGGCCCGCGATGCGGTGAAGGCGCTGTCCTGGTCGTTGAGCGACCAGGACAGAGAGCACCTGGATGCTTTGGCGTTGGCCGGTCAGGAGCGGATGCCGGCCAATCCATTCATGAGTGCTTAACCCTTAGCCGTTGACGGCTTCCTCAGGCTCAGGATCGGGGCTCACCACCACAGGCAGGCTTGAGCTCACAGGCTGCAGAGCTACCACTTTCACGGGAGCCGCGGCGGGCTTGGAGGTGGGCTCGGCTGTGGCCTCAGGCTTTGCTTCACAGGCGGCAAGAGCTTCCTGCAGGAGGGAGTCGAAGGTGGCTCCTGGCAGGCGATGTCGAGCGATTTCCAGGAATGTGCGCGGCAGGGATTCGTTGGCGGCATTGCGCACCGCTGGGTTGTTGCGGCGATGCTCCTGCTCATCGTGGATGGCTCTTAAAAACCGATGGGTGACATCGCGCTTGGTGCAGGCCTTGATCAGGGTGTCGCGATCAGGCTGGGCCATCGACTGGGTGGCTTCCAGCTCTGCAATGCGGCGTTCCAAGCTGGCCAGCACTTCCTCTGCCTCTTTGCTGATGTGGGTCAGCTGGCCATCCGAGAGATAGGGCATATCGGCCACATAGACCTTCCCGTGGTCTTTGAGGGCGAGAAAAGTGGGTCGCGGTCCCTGTCGGTTGAAGTTGTTGCGGTCGTGACTCGAAACGACTGGACGACGAGGCGGTACTGGACCCGCAGACGATCGCCTGCGGGTGGTGCGTTGGGGCTTATCGAAAGGCATCAAACCTATGAAGATGTGACGGCGCGGTTGTCGCGTCGACGACGCAACAAAGCTTTGGGTGGATGTTAGGGCGGTTGCCTGTTCAAAACGAACAGCTGAAACGCGGTTTTACGTGCGGAGTTTCCTTCCCGTGTCTGGCTTAGGCGGGAAGCCCCTCGACGCCCTCGCCTTCGGTGGACTTCACCTCTCCGATGCACCAGGCCGGCAAGTGCAGGGACTGGCAGAGGCTGATGGCGTCGGCGACCGCATGCTCAGGAAGCACCAGGCAGAAGCCAATGCCCATGTTGAAGGTGTGCCAGAGGTCCCGTTCGGGGATCTCGCCGTTGTCTTGAAGCCAGCTGAACAGTGCTGGTCGGGACCAGCTGTTGGTATCAACGGCGGCTCCGAGGCCAGCGGGTAGGCAGCGGGGCAGGTTTTCAGGGATCCCGCCTCCAGTGATATGAGCCATGCCATGGAGGGGCAGCTTGGCCTCCAGGACGCGCTGCACCAATTGTCCGTAGAGCGTGGTGGGAGCAAGCAGCGCCTCAATCAAGGGCGCTTGCTCTGGCCCGAAACGGGTGTTGGCATCGGCCTTGGCGATGTCCAGCACTTTGCGAACAAGGCTGAATCCATTGCTGTGAACTCCGTTGCTGGCGACGCCCACGATGCGATCACCGGCCTGGATCGCCTGGCCGTTGATCACTTCGTCTTCTTCCACCACGGCGACGCAGAAGCCCGCGAGGTCGTAACGCCCGGCTGGATAGAAGCCAGGCATCTCGGCTGTTTCTCCCCCAAGCAGAGAGCAGCCGCTTTGCCGGCAGCCATCAGCAATGCCTTCCACGACCTGGGCCATGGCTTCGGGGCTGAGGGCGCCCGTCGCCATGTAGTCGAGAAAAAAGAGGGGGGCAGCGCCAGTGGTGATTACATCGTTCACGCACATCGCCACAAGGTCGATGCCCACGTTGTGGTGTTGGCCATGGTCTTGGGCCAGTTCAAGTTTGGTGCCTACCCCATCGGTGCCAGACACCAGGAGCGGTTTGCGCATGCCGGCTGGAAGACGCATCATTCCGCCGAAGCCGCCAAGGCCGCCCACGACCTCCGGTCGAAACGTGGCTTCCACGCTGGAGCGAATTCTGCTCACGAAGGCGCGTCCGGCTTCGACATCCACGCCAGCGGTCTTGTAATCCATCCAGATGCGGGGCGAACCCCGATTTGCGCATCTTCTGATCCTCTCTCCCCGCGGTACCAGGGTGCGATTGCACATCCGTCTGCCATTGGCATAAGCCAATCTTTTCTCTTTAATCGGCTGGGCTGATCTTGTTTTGCTGCTCTCGGCGTCTAGGAGTTCAGGTCAGTGCAGCTGAGTGCCCTCATTCGTGGGCTCTAGGCGGAGTGCAGGGTGTTGTGTTGAGGCCCCTAGGCGAGTTGCCAAACGCTCCTTAGCTTTCGCTGGATCTTTGTTGTGCTCAGGTCGATCTGCGTTGACTCTTTGGTGGGTCAGCAGCTTCTCGAGGTCATGCTCCGACGGGGCCGTCATCGAACGAGCATCAGGTCTGCCGCTTGGCATGCGTTCTCCATTCGCTCCTCTGCTTCTCGCTGGGTTGACCTTCAGCGGTGTGGCATTGCTCCCTGTGTTGGCCCGTGAGCTCGAGACCGACTCCGTGCGCGAGTCCCTTGAGGCCGTTCTCAGTCAGCCCTTTGATTCGTTGCGCATTCCGACGGCCGTCGATGCCGAATCCGGCACCTCAACAACTGACGCAGCTCTCGACGACCAACCTGCAGCCAAGCCCAAGACCGCTGTGGCACCTGCATCGGCTACCCCGATTGCCCCTCCTGTGGTTCCGCCAGCCGTGGTGTCGGTGAGCACG
>JAAZVJ010000073.1 GCA_018623675.1 Synechococcus sp. HW_metabat.54
GCTGCGCCAGTCGGCTCAGCCACGGGTGGTGATCACCGCCTCCGATGTGCACAACCCGGCCACCGGTGGCGGGAAGGTGAGGCTGCCTGCGGGCCTGGGGGATCTGGCAGGCCTGAAGGCCGGCGCTGGGTTTGTGATGGTGGATGGCAGTGAACGCTTTGATGGCGATAAGGCCTACAAGGACAGCAAGCTCTGCAACGTGCTCCTGGGCCGTGAGCTCGCCCGCCAGCTGGAGAACGCGATGCCGGTGATGGCCTGGAGTCCGGGTCTGGTGATCCCCCGCAGCACTGGCGGCTTCTTTCGCCACAACCGCCAGAGCAATCCGGTGGGCATGGGCTTGTTCGCGCTGGTGGCCCGCGACCTGCTGCGGGTGACCGAATCGGTGCACACCGCCGGCCGTTTGCTGGCCCAGCTGGCCACCGATTCCAGCTTCGATCAGCCTGGTTTTGCTTACTTCAGCAATGCGCTGGTGCGCCCTGGTCTGCATCGTTTTGCTGCTGCCGACACCAGCCCTGAAGGCGCAGATGGGGGCAAAGCCGCCGAGCTCTGGTGCTTATCGGAGAGGCTTCTCGCTTCTCAGGGGCTGGTGTGCTGATCGTCATGGGAAAGCCCTGCCACGTGGCGGGGCTTTCGGAACTCTCTGGCTCTGGTGAGATGACAACAAGTTATTTGTGGGTACCTGTGCCTGCACTTATCACCTGCTGCGAGGTCGTGCTTCAGATCAAAAATTGCATAATCTGATCAGAACATTGACATGGCTTTGATCTTGCTCAGTTTCAGCTGATTGAGGCCGACGAGGTCTTCGTAGCTAATCAGTTTTTGTTTGATCATGTCAGCCAATGTGAACAGAATATTGCTGAAATCAAAATCTGCACGCCCTTCGTATTGATAGCGCTCCGTGCTCAGGAAATCGTGAAAGCTCCAGATTGATTCTGGAGTATCGAGTTTGGTGCTTTGTTCTTGAAGGGTTTCAATCAGGGACATCACGGAACGTTGTTTTCCATGCTCGAATGCGCGCCGTGCAACCGCTTCTTCTTCAGGGGTCCAATCGGTTGCTGACATGGGGTTGAAGGGGGAGAGAAGACTGGGGGGTGCGAATGGCTCGCGCTAGAACTCAGTACACGAATCGACTGGTTCGGAGTTCCGGCAGGCGGAACCAGGGGGCCTTCGGGTGGTTATGGTGCTCGCGATGATAGCCAAAATGGTAACAAGCGAGGAGTGAAATCAATGGATGAAGATTCAAGCTTCTGATTGAAACTTCGTTTCCTTGCTGAGTGTGATCTTTGCGGTGTGGTAGGTAGGTGCCAACAAAGAAAAGTTGTCCTGTGCTGATCAGCAAGGGAATTAAATACGTCACTGAAATTGCGACGAATACGTTGTTCTGGCTTGCGGGAGTTGAAAGCCAAAGAGCAACCAGCACAAGGGCAAGTCTGGTGACTTGGGCTGGGTTGAGATAGTTGCGCAGAAAGCGAAACAGCCAGGCCAGCAGTGAGTGGTTGTTAACGGGGCAGAAATCGGGGTCGGCTTCGGATTCGGGCATCAGGTGATGCCGTCGATGATTGGCTCTGCAGGCGTCGTAATTGAGGCCCGCATACAGCCACAAGCACACTCGGCCGATGCTGTGATTCATCCGTGTCTGCCTTGGCGCCAGGCTTTTATGCATGGCGTCGTGGGCAAGGATGAACAGCCCGGTATGCAGGAAGCTGCGCCAGAGAATCCAGCCTGTGATCAGCAGGGGATGGAGCTGCGTCAGCTCCATTCGTAAACCGAGTACCAGGGTGGTCAGCCAGGAGACTCCGATCAGAGCTCCCAGCTGAAGGCCGCGACGTGAGCTGCCCGTCAGGCCGTCACTTGGCACCAAGCTTGAGCAGTTCAGCGGGAGAGGCGAGCAGGTCGATCGCCACGAAGTAGATCTTGTCGTTGTCGTCGAGCAGGAAGCGCCAGGCCACGTTCATTCCCACCTCGCGGCCGAACCAGGGAGTCTGCACCTTGCCGGTGACCTTGATCTGGTTGAAGCCGCCCTCTGCTGGCTCACCGAAGCCGCCCTGGGGCATCAGCTTCAGGTTCTGGCAGTCACGCTTGAAGAATTTGAGGATGGCGTCGCGGCCCACGATCGGGCGCTGGAATGGGGGCTGGAGAGCGCCGTCGTCGAGGAACAGATCAATTAGCTGATCGAAGTCATTGGCGTTCAACAGCTGCATGTAGCTGAGGATCGTTTGGTTGAGAACGCCTGGAATGAAGATTTCCTCGCGCTCTGCCTCAGGCGTGGGGGCCACGATCGGCTCGGCCACGATCTTGTCGTCGTCGATGTTGGGATCAAATCCCATGTCGACAACGAAGTTGCGCAGGAGGGTGATCTGCTGGCCCTGCTCCACCTTCTTCACCGCTTCCAGCACGGAGTTGGCGTTGGCCGACAGCTTGTAGCCCTGGGGGATGGGAGCCACCTTGCCCTGGCGCATGTATTCGCCCAGTTCGTACCAGAAGCCAAGCTTCACGTTCACCGACCAGTAGGCGTACGTCTTGCCAATCGGGGTGTCGATTTTGGCTGCGAGATCGCACATCACCTTCGACTGCTCGTCGAAGCTCATGGCCAGGATCTGCTCGAGGGTGGGTCGGGCGAGCTCCATCCGAGCAGCTCCAGGAGCCGCGATGGTGATGGAACGGCCCATCTCGAGATAGGCGAACCAGATCAGGGCGAGCTGGTCTTCTGCGGAGAGCAGCTTGAAGCGTGCGGTGATGGCCGGGACGGCATCAGCGGTGAGGGTGTCCGGGAAGATCTGACGAGCTTTGTCGAGCGTGTACATCCGGGACTGGAGAAGGGGTTTGCAAACTGTAACACTAATGTTGCGCTATGTAACGCGGTGTCGCGCCTGGTCGACCAGGTGCGATATGGCTCTTCTTCTGTGCAGCCGAACGCCCCGCTGGTGGAGCGGCGCCACAGTTTTGTGTTGTCTTTCACCGTGGGCCCACGCTCGCCCGATCGAAGGCTTTTAGCGATTGCGCCGCCAGGTTCCCGTCCAGCCATCGGCCCCTTTGAGCTCGATGAGGTTGCCGGAGGCCGACACGCGGCCTTCCACCGTTGATCCGCTGAGGTCGGTGTAGGAGAAGCGGTCGTTGCTCAACCATTGGGCTGTGTAGTCGAGCCGGGGATCGGCGCGCCGCGGTTTGGGAAACACCTGAATCCAGAGGGTTTCGGGCTTGCCTGTGTAGGCCAAGGTGATGCCGACCCCGGAGGAAGAGGTCCAGTAGCCCACCACCCGATCACTGCGCTGTTGCTGGGTTTGTGACACCAGCACGGGATTGGTTGTCGCAGGGCTTGTGGCCCCCAACGCCGCACAGCTGAGCATGGCTGCCAGCAGTGGCACGCACGCTTTCATGACCGTTCTGCGATCGGCTTTCGCAACGTAGCCGTGGGTTTCAGTTCCGCCATGGCAGTGGGGCGGTGGTGATGGATCAGCATGGTTGAGCTTGTGCCCTTGTTGTAAATGTCGGTTTGATTTGTATTCGTTATTTGGAGTTAAAAGCGAACCCCGCAAGGCTGGATTCGCTGTTTTCTGTATTTGAAATCTGCTCTTGATTAGAGCTTATGTCGAGCCATAACGCGATCAAAAGCTGAGGGTTGCTTCGTCTTGTCCGTTTTCTCCCATCACTTGAATGCCTTCTCTGGAGATGTGGTAGTGAATGCCCTCGTGGAGATTGATGGTTGCGAAGGTTCCAAAGCCATTGGCATCGGAAATCAGTAGCTGAGGGCTGTCGGGGAACCTGTCGTCGATTTGGAAGATCCAGTTCCTGTGCTGCTCAGGTTGGATTAAAACCTGGTCTCCTTCATCTTTGAGGTCTGCAATCCAATGGACGCCAAATCCTGGGGTTTGATCAACAATAAATTGGTCTTTTCCATCGCCGCCTTCGTAATAGCCACCGTCAAGGCCGCCAATTAAAATGTCGTCGCCTGTGCCGCCGTACATCTTGTCGTAGCCAGCGCCCCCCACAAGCACATCATTGTTGGCTCCTCCCCAGAGTTCGTCGTCGTCTCTGCCGCCATCAAGGTAGTCGTTGCCAGCATTTCCGAACAACCGATCTCTACCAGCGAGGCCATAAAGGGTGTCGTTTCCTTGATCTCGATAGGCACCATATTCACCATCTTCGCGTCCGGTTCCACCGTTGTGGAACATTGTGTCTTCGTTGAAATCGTCTCCAATAAGCACGTTGTCGTGGTCGTTGCCGCGAATCCAGTCATTGCCTGCTCCTCCAACAGCGGTCACGATGAATTGGCGGTCTTGTCCGCCTTCGAACCAGCTTCGGGTTGCTTCAGGGGCGATTTCAATACGGTCCCAATTGCTTCGGCTCCTTTCCATGATTCCGTCTCTAACGACAAGATCATGAAAGGGCTCGTTGAGTCTTTCGTATCCTTCCCAGTCTTTAACGGTCTTGATGATCTCCTCGTAGCGATCTAAATCAGGGACAGATTCATAGCTTGCGGTGTTGGAGCCGGTGAGCAGGAAGTTCAACAAGTTGGGACGAGAGAAATAACGCGGTGCCATGGTTTGTGTGGGTTGGTTTGGAATGCGTCGGTCTATGCCTTCGCGACGCCAACAAGATCCATGAATTCAGGCGACCGGTTGATGACCCCAGTCAGAGCTGGATGTGATCTTGATCACACGATTCAGGTGCTGCTCCCACCCCCTCGTTGCTCTCGGTGCGATTGATGGCCTATGGCAGCGCCAGAGCCGTGCCTTCCCGGCGGGGGTCCGCGGCCCCATGCCATTGGCCATTGATCCACTGCACCAGGGCGGTGCCGCTGCCGATGGGCTGCAGGCGCATGGGCTGATCGTTGGCTTTGAGTTGTTCCACCGATAGGGGCCAGGGCAGCGGTGGCGTGCTCTCCAGCACCAAGGTTCCGCGGCGGTTGGAGAGGTGGGGCAATCCCACGGCTTGCTCGGGTGGTTGCTTCCAGATCAGCGAAGCCAGCAGCACCCGGCTGAGCAGGTGGGGAATGCTGCGGCCGCCAGGGCTGCCCAGGGCCAGCACCGGCTTGCCCTGCCGGAACACCAGCGTGGGCGCCATCGACGACATGGGCCGCCGGCCCGGCAGGCGCCGGTTGGCCACTGGCAGACCTTGCAAGGTGGGCTTAAAGGCGAAGTCGGTGAGTTGGTTGTTCATCACCATGCCGGCCACCAGGTGCCGACTGCCAAAGATCGTCTCCACAGAAGAGGTGTAGACGGCGATGTTGCCGCTGCCATCCACGATCGTGATCTGGGTGGTGCCTTCTTCTTTGCTTGGGGCGGGCCGGCCAAAGGGGTAGCGGCTCACCCCTGGCGGCAGACCCGGTTCAGGGGCTGTTTTGCCTGCGGCCTGCATCGCCTTGGCGCGCTGCTGGATGTAGGCGGGATCGAGCAGGGCCGCGGCGGGAACGGCGCCATCGATGGGGTCGTGCACCCAATAGAGCCGGTCGGCATCGGCCCAGGCCTGGGCTTGGCCCAGTTGGCGCCACACCCTTGGATCGCTCGGGGTGGATCCCGCCAAGGGGGTGCTCTGGTTCAGCAGGGCCAAGGTTTGTAGCAGCCCCATCCCGCCACTGCTCGGGGCCGGCATGGTGCAGATCCTGTGCTGCAGCTGCTGGCTGCACAGGGGCTCGCGCCGCACCACCGCGTAGCGGCTCAGATCCGCTGGGGTCCAGCCTCGGAAGCTGGGGGTGGTGTTTTGCAAGGCATTCACCCCGCGCAGGATCTGCTGCGCCAGCGGCCCCTGGTAGAAAGC
>JAAZVJ010000074.1 GCA_018623675.1 Synechococcus sp. HW_metabat.54
AGTTGTTGCACCACAACCTCATCAGGTTGATCGCGGTATTGGGCGATTTCTTCGAGCACCACTTCCCGCTCCATCCGGAAAGCGTCGTCTCGCAGCGCCGGCTCCAGCACCAGATCAAGCAGTAGTTCCAGCGCTGTCGAGGCACCCTCTGGTGGCACCAAAACGTGGAAATGCACGTCGTCGAAACCCGTGGCGGCATTGCTGCTGCCACCGAGGGCCTCAACTTTCAGATCAAATTCACCTGCTCTGAGATGCTCACTGCCCTTGAACACCATGTGTTCGAGAAAGTGAGCGAGCCCCTCCTCTCCAGGTTGCTCAAAGGCACTACCTGCACGGCACCAAAAATCGATGCAGGTGAGGCCTGCATCGGGCAGAGGTGCAAAGACGCAACGGCTGCCGTTGGCAAGTGTCTGATGGGTCAGTTCCGGACCGTCCAAGGTGTGGATTACGACCCCATTTCTTCATTTCCCAGATTATTGCTGCCTTGGTTCTTGGTTTGGGGCAATGGGTGACAGCCATAGGACCCAACCGAAGGGTGCGGCATAGTCGCCTGGAGTGTTGCGCTTCCTTAGTGCCATCCGCGTCACCCACATCTGGCTTGGAACCCCATCCATTGGTGGATGCCCTTGCAGGACGTATCCGGACTTGCCGGGCGCAGATGCCTGCATTGACACCGCTAGCGGTGGATCCAGATCTCGAAGCGATCACCGCAAGCCTGGATGGTGAAGCACTCTTCATCCGCAATGAACTCCACCAGTGCCGTGGTTTTCGCAAGCTGCATTTGGAAACGGCTCGCCTGGGCCTGGGCTTGCAAATCCTTCACTGTGTCTTTTTCCCAGATCCCCGCTTCGATCTTCCAATTTTCGGTGCCGACATTGTCGCCAGCCCTGCCGGGATTTCCGCTGCCATTGTTGATCTCTCCCCCGTAACAACAACGCTTCCAGTGTCGGTGCAACAGCCGTTGGCTCGCATCGAGCTTCCCGCCTTTGAACAGGTCAGGGAGCTGCCGGCCTGGGGCACGATTTTTTCTCCGTTTGTGCGTTTCATTCGACCGGTGAACAGCACGGAAGAAGGTTGGTTTGTTGACTTGGTGGGGCAGTACCTCGATGTGCTCCGTCAGGCGGTTGAAACCACAGCCCCCGATGCACCAGACGCCCCATCTACGATCGAACGTCACCAAGGTCAGCTTTCCTATTGCCTGCAGCAGAAGCGCAACGACAAAACACGCAGGGTTCTGGAGAAAGCCTTCAGCGTGGAGTGGGCCGATCGCTACATCGAAGAGTTGCTTTTCGACAATCCGCCAGCACCCTGATGCGTCGCCCTCTGCTTGTGGTGCTCAGTGGAGGGCTTGGGCTCGCTGTAATCGTTGGGATCACGCAACTGATGCGCCCAACAAAGCCTCTTGACCCGCCTGCTGCTGCTCCCGTTGTCAGGCCCCCCGAAGCTGTCGCAGCGTTGGGTCAACTGGCGCCAGCAGGCAATGTTCGACGGTTAGCTGCGCCGGTGAGTGGTTTCGGCGGCACCCCTCGGATTGATCAGTTGCTGGTTACTGAGGGCGACCGCATCAACAAAGGCCAAGTGTTGGCGCGATTCGACAACCGTTCGCAAATCAAAGCTGATCTTGAAGGGGTTCAAGCGCGACTGCGCAGCCTTGCGGCAGAGATCAGGCTTCAAGAAAGAGAAATACAGCGCTATGCCCAAGCGGCCCGGGTTGGGGCTGCGGCCTTGGTGCTTCTTGACGACAAACGCGATGAGCTGTTGCGGCTTCAGTCACAGCAGCAGCAGTCGCTGGCGGAACAACGCAAATTGACAGCCGACTTCGCCCAAAGCGAACTGCGTTCACCGATTGATGGGCGCGTGCTTCGGCTTCATGCCAGGGAAGGCGAGCGTCCAGGTGGTGACGGTGTGATGGAGGTGGGTGCGAGCCAGGCCATGGAGGCATCCATTGAGGTCTACGAATCCGATATCAATCGTGTTCGCCTTGCTCAAGCGGTGACCCTCACCAGTGAAAACGGTGGTTTTAAAGGCACGCTCACGGGTGTGGTTTCGATGATCAGCCCTCAGGTGCGTCAACGCCAGGTGCTTTCCACCGATCCCACCGGGGACGCTGATGCTCGGGTTGTGCAGGTGCGGGTGAAGCTCGATGCCGCCTCAGCGCAACGGGTGAGTTCATTGGCGGGCATGAAGGTGATCGCCCGTTTCAAGGCATTGTGACCGTGGGCTTTTGGCAACGGCGCCGCATACCGCTGGCCTCTCTGATGTTGATCCGCCAGCCGGTTCGTCTTGCCGTTGCTTTGGCGGGCATCAGTTTCGCTGGGATCTTGATGTTCATGCAGCTCGGCTTTCGCGATGGGCTGTTTGATGCCAGCGTCACCGTGCACCGTCGTTTTGACGCCGACCTGGTGCTGATTAGTCCGCGCTCCACAAGTTCGGTGCGTATGGCTGGGTTTCCGAAACGGCGCCTCATCCAGACGATGGCTGACTCGGAGGTGGAGGGGATCACACCTGTGCATTGGAGTTTGATGCTCTGGCGCAATCCGCAAACCCGTCAAACGCGTTCGATCTTGGGGCTGGGTTTTGACCCTGAGGATCCCTTTTTTGTGGATCCTGATCTGGCTCCGAAGGCACGGGCCCTGTCCCAAAAAGGGAGGGTGCTTTTCGACGAACGCTCACGGCCGGAATTCGGACCAGTAGCGGCCTGGTACCGAGAAGGCCGCACGGTGGAAAGTGAGATTGGAGGCAACAGGGTGCGTGTTGCTGGGCTGGTCCAACTCGGCACCAGTTTCGGAGCGGATGGCAATTTGCTCACCAGTTCGGAGACGTTTCTCGACCTGATGCCCACCAAGGCTCCGGGAAGCATTGAGGTGGGTTTGGTGCGGCTGCGCCCCGGTTCCGACCCCCTTGCCGTGCAAGCCCGACTCACAGCGTTGCTTCCCAATGACGTGCGGGTGTTGACGAAGCAGGGATTTATTGACTTCGAACAGAACTACTGGCGGAGCAGTACGTCGATTGGTTTTATTTTCACGCTCGGCGCCGCCATGGGTTTTGTGGTGGGCTGCGTGATTGTGTACCAGGTTCTCTACACGGATGTGAGTGATCACCTTCCGGAATACGCCACGTTGATGGCCATGGGTTATCGCGTGTCCACGCTGGTGGGTGTGGTGGTTCGTGAGGGGTTGCTGCTTGCCCTGATCGGTTACGTGCCGGCCTACCTGGCTGGCCAGGGGCTTTATCTCTTCGTGCGAGAGGCCACCCGTTTGCCCGTTGGCATGGACTTCACCCGTGCAGCCACCGTCTTCACGATGATTTTTGTGATGTGCATGGCGTCGGCTGGCCTAGCCATGCGCCGTTTGGTCGATGCAGATCCTGCGGAGATCTTCTGAATGGCTTCAACGGTTGCCATCGAAGGATTGAGTCATTGGTACGGCCGTGGTGGCAATCGTCGCCAGGTGCTCGAGTCGGTGAATCTCAGGATTGAACCTGGTGAAGTGGTGTTGCTTACTGGGCCTTCCGGTTGCGGAAAAACAACTCTGCTCACGTTGATCGGCGCCTTAAGAACGGTTCAAGACGGCCAGGTGACCGTGCTCGGGCAACCCTTGAACGGTGCAGGACGAGGAGCCCGTCAACGGTTGAGGCGTCGAATTGGAATGATCTTTCAAGGTCACAACCTGCTGCGTTGCCTGACTGCCGAACAAAACGTGCAGATGGGGGCTGATCTTCTTCTCAATCGCTCTTACCTGGCACGCCGAGATCTCGCTCGGGAGTGGTTAAGGGCTGTGGGTCTTGGCGACCACCTTGGCAAGCTCCCCCATGACCTTTCTGGAGGGCAAAAGCAACGCGTCGCCATTGCCAGGGCCCTGGCGGCTCAACCCCAATTGCTCCTTGCTGATGAGCCCACTGCTGCCTTGGACAGCTCAACGGGAAGAGAAGTGGTGGATTTGCTGAAACGTTTGGCCCGTGAACAAGCTTGTTCGGTGTTGATGGTGACCCATGATCCGCGCATTCTTGATGTCGCTGATCGACTGGTGAGAATGGAAGACGGACGCCTACTGACCTCGATTGGGTAGGTTGGTACAAACCAATCCGTTTTTACTCCCCACGCGATGGCCAAGCGCAGGAACCTCAAGAAGGAAAAGCAGGAGCGCAACCGCGCCTACGCCCGCAAGTTCAAGAAGCGCAAGATGCGTAACGACGGCCGTGGTGAAGGTGCTGGTAACGGTGTGACCGGTACGGCCAACAACGGTGGAGCTGCTGACTGACGCTCTCGCACTCACTTGAGTGATCAAAGGGGCCATGAGCCCCTTTTTTCATGTCTTTAGGCTGGATAATGACTTGCTCCGGTTGTGCGCGGATGTTTCTCAGCGTCGTCATCCCCACTTACAACCGTTGGCCCATTCTTGAGAAGTGCCTGACGGCGCTTGAACAGCAGATCCCCTCCGGTGAGATCGACGGCTACGAAGTGGTTGTGGTGGACGACGGCTCCACCGATGGCACACCTTCTCGCCTCCGTGATCAGGCTGTGCGCTTTCCCCATGTGCGCCTGTTTGAGCAGGCCCACGGCGGCCCTGCTGAGGGGCGCAACCGAGGCGTCGATCACGCCCGTGGCGATGTGATCGTTTTCATCGACAGTGACCTTGTCGTGACGCCGACGTTTCTCGCCAGTCACGCCCGTGCTTTGCAGCGCAGCTGGAACCAGCGGGGTGATCGCTTGTGCTTCACCTACGGAGCCGTGATCAACACGGCCAATTTCGACGATCCAACGGCAGAACGCCACAAGCTGCGCGACCTTTCCTGGGCCTATTTCGCCACGGGGAATGTGGCGATCGACCGCAGCGTGCTCCAGCAGTCCGGACTCTTTGATCTCGGCTTCCGCCTGTATGGCTGGGAAGATCTCGAGCTAGGTGAGCGCCTGCGTCAGATGGGTGTTGTGTTGGTGAAATGCCCCGAGGCTGTTGGCTACCACTGGCACCCGGCCCTGAGCCTGTCGCAAGTTCCGGATTTGATCCGGGTTGAACAGGAGAGGGCGAAAATGGGACTGGTCTTCTACCGCAAGCACCCCACGCGCAGGGTTCGATTCATCATCCAGTTCACCTGGTTGCATCGGTTGCTCTGGGAACTGCTGACGTTGGGTGGTGTGATCAATGAGCGATCACTGCGTCCTCTGCTGAAGTGGTTGATTAGCCATGGCCGTGCAGCTTTCGCCATGGAGTTGTTGCGGTTGCCTCTGAACCGAATTGGTGTGCGAGCACTCTTTAGTGAAGCCAAGGCCTTAGGGCTGCGTTGATCGGCCTTTTGATAAGGTCATCAAGTTCTTTCAAACCGCACACCTGTCTGTTTCGGGTGCTGGTCTTTGACCATCCCTGACAGGTGGAGGCGAACCCGAAACCTCAAAACCATGGCTGTTGTCACTCTCGCCGAGATGATGGAAGCTGGCGCCCACTTTGGGCACCAGACCCGTCGTTGGAATCCCAAGATGTCGCGCTACATCTATTGCGCACGCAATGGGGTTCATATCATTGACCTCGTGCAGACCGCCGTCTGCATGAACAACGCTTACAAGTGGGTCCGTTCTGCTGCGCGTAGCGGCAAACGCTTCCTGTTCGTTGGCACCAAGAAGCAGGCTTCCGAAGTTGTGGCTCTTGAAGCTGCGCGCTGCGGTGGCTCCTACGTGAACCAGCGTTGGTTGGGCGGCATGCTCACCAACTGGACCACCATGAAGGCCCGGATCGATCGTCTGAAGGATCTGGAGCGCATG
>JAAZVJ010000003.1 GCA_018623675.1 Synechococcus sp. HW_metabat.54
GGGTTGCTTCCAGTTCGCCCACGCGGGCTTCCAGACCGTCCACACGGCCTTTCAGAATCGCGAGCTCACGCTCGAATTCCTTCATCAGGCGCTTCAGCTCGTCGGTCACTTCTGTGATCCGGTCGAGGCAAGCATTTAGCAGTGCGGCCGCTTCATAGCGGGTCATCGCACGGTTGCCGCGGAAGGTGCCGTTGGGGTAGCCAGCGACGCAGCCGTAGCGCTCGATCAGGTTGCTCAGAGCCTGATAGGCCCAGTCAGTCGGATACACATCCGCGAACTGGGTGATGCTGGTGACCTGATCGACCACGACCGCATCGTTATTCACGGACGCGTAGTCGGATACGCCGTTGATTGACAGCTCAGCAGCATTTGCAGCCACAGGTGCCAGAAGGCCCAGGGCTGCAGGTGCCACCAGCAGTTGCTGGAAGAGTTTCATTGAATTCCTCACAAAAAGGCGCAAAGCGCTGTGAGAAAAGTAACCGTTTCAAAAACCGCAACTTCGAAATTGCGTCACAAGGGCATTAACGCATTGATCAATATATGGGCATCAAATGACCAAGTAAAGGCGATCAATTGATACGTAAAGGAGATCAAGAATATCTAGACAGAAAAGACTCGATAGACGATGCGACGTGCGCACACCAATGCTGAGAGCTTTTCAACTGACGCTGATGGGCCTTGTGATCACGGGCCTGTTGGCAGCAAGGGGGAACTGGAACAAGCCGGCTCAGCACGAGCCGCACGCTCCGAAGAACGGCGAAATCCCCCTTAAAGACAGCCAGACGGCCCAAAACGCACATCCCCGATCTCAATAGGTTATCGCTAATGAGAATCGTTCACAGAAAGGGTGAAGAGGCTGTATATTGCAAAAGATTCTCAATAGCTTTACTGATCCCGCGTGGATTTCCGATTCCTCCCTGACGAACCCAGCGGATCAATCCGCATTCCTCCCGGTCAAACGGTGTTAATCAACAGCAGAGACCACTCCGAGTGCCTGAAGCTCAACGTTCTTGAGGGAATTGCTCGGGTGTACTGCCCATGCGAAGAGACTGAAGGAATGACTCTTGCATTCCTGCAAGACGGCGATCAGCTCCGTACCGATTGTCTCTGCAGTGATGGAGTGTGCGTTGAAGCGCTTACAAACCTTCGGCTTGAAACAAAAGCTGAAGAAGCCACAGGGCACGGTTATGACTCTGTGAACGAGTGGACGCTTCAGCTGCTTCGGATCCGGCATCTAGGCCAAGCCGAGCAACGGCTTCACGCTTTGCTCAGCCTTCTGGTGAGCAGGCTCGGAAAGCGATACGGAGAATGGTGCAGCCTGCCGTTCCGACTGACCCATGAACGGATCGGAGAATTGATTGGCTCAACGCGAGTGACATCAACTCGCTTGATGTCGAAACTAAGAAATGGGGAAATGCTCAAAACTGCACCAGGAGAAGCAGAGATACGACTGTCTCCAGACCTAATCAACACAAGCCCACTGTCATTTTAATGTGATACCAGGAAAATGAATATTGTTCAGCTAACCAAAAACAAACAAAAAACAACCGAGCGACTAAATCGTTGCACCAATTTTAAGCTTAGAGAAAGACTTGTCGAAGAGATTAGATTCATCTCTGACAAAATACATAACTATATCTATATGGCTAAAAATCCAAGCAGGATTGAAGCTAAATTTCTTTTGGAAGTTGCGTCAAGAAGCACAAATTCTATCGACTTGTCAAGCCAGACCGAACTTCGCCATCAATAACCAAAAGGGCGGTCGAATCATTGTCAGCAAATTTAATTCTGCCGTGCAAATAAGCATACTGATCTTCAGATCCAATTTGCTGCTCCAACAACGGATCGAGAAATACAGTTGTTCTGACATCATTCTCACGTTCTGCAATCGAATATAAGTGTTGAATTGAGCTCGTAGTATCAGCCTCCATTCTAAAAGCGCTGAATACCACATCTTCTAATTTTGACCAGTTTTGGCATGGCGCTTGAAGAGGTTGGAGGTCGTTACGTTGGGCACGAGCGACTAGATAATCAGCAAACTGAATGGCATGCCCACGCTCTTCAGCAGATTCTGCACTAAAAAACTTATAAAAACCCGCCAGCTCCCTCTCAGCACACCAGATCGACATCGACAAATACGTCATCGATGCTTCTAACTCGAGATTAATGTGCTGTTGGATAGCAGCAACAAGCTCCTGCGACATTGACTCAGCAATGACCCGACCTGAAGGACCTTGGGCGGCAAAACCGGCAACGGATGAGGGGGCGACACCAGCCATTGTTAAAAATCCTTGGCATTCCTCTTAGAATTAGTAATCAATGAGCGCATGTCAAGTATCAAATGACGCGCTTGTGCGGAATAAACAAGTTATATTGATAGTCAATCTCAAGAGACTGGATGGGGTTCTCGCAGAGTGGTCTTGGCATTGAAACCGACCAATCAGGAAACAAGGGCAGAATAGGTAAATTCGCCGGACTTAATCAATGTTCCAGAAAAAAAGGTTGCAAAAAATCCAAATGCTCAAAATGGAAGGGAGGAAAATGTAAATGTGGGCGCGATTAAGCTTGAGCGAAAAGGGCTTCAACGAATATTTCATGTTTACTCATTAAAGTCTCAGAAACAATCCAAGCTTTGTCATAACCCTGCACTTCGATCATTCCAGACCTTCTTAAAGAAAGCATGTAACGCGTCACAGTCGATCGAGTGCAGCCTAGAATTTCAGATTGCCTTTGATGGCTTACGGTGAAAGGAAGGCAATATCCGTTTGCATTTCTCACCCCAAAGCGAAATGTAAGCGTCACAATAAGCCTCTCTATTTTTTGTTCTGTAGATTTTGAACACGCAATTATAGACAAGGCCAATGACCAATTCATCAGCAACATATGGGAATTAAATCTTCTGAGCCGCTCAGTAGCATGAAACCCTTCAATCCTATCAATGCTCAATACTGATGTTGAAATTGCCTCATACTTGAATTCCAAACCCTCATATCTTGCGGCAGGTACATACACAATTTCACTACTAAAAAACCCTAAGGTGAATGTCTCTTTACTCGCCAAATGAACCACAAAGAGACGAACCACTCCACTACTTATTGATATTTCAAAGTCGTGACGACTCAGACTTTCTGCGAATAAATCGAAATCGGCAATCTGGGAGCGTTTAAGCGTTAAGGTTCCCAAGCAATTAACATTAGATAAATTATTCAAGCATTCACGGCTCAATCGAATCTATCAAATGAGTTAGAGCGTTGTAACAAATGCTGCTATGTTGAAGTTCTTTGGGCACTTCGGTATGGCGAGAACAAACAATTGCAACCACAAAAAAATAACAAGCTTTAAATAATCGCATAAACAATCAATCAATCAATACGATAAAAATTCCATTTGCCTCACAGATTCTGCATCTCGGTTAAGCCGACCCATAGGATCATTAGGCCACGTCCTTCCCCTCGACCAGTGACGTCAACGCAAAAGACCTCTCGAAGTCTCAAAGCAGGGGGTGCACTGAGCGGGCAGGTACGTGTTCCTGGTGATAAGTCAATTTCTCATCGTGCCCTTTTGTTTGGTGCCATCGCCGAAGGCACAACGACGATCGAAGGGCTTTTGCCAGCAGAGGACCCGATCAGCACGGCGGCCTGCCTGCGATCCATGGGAGCCACCATCAGTCCGATCGAAGACGGCAAGCTGATCACCGTGGAGGGTGTGGGCCTGGATGGTCTGCAGGAGCCAGGAGAAGTGCTCGATTGCGGCAACTCCGGCACCACGATGCGCCTGATGCTGGGGTTGTTGGCAGGCCGTGAGGGCCGCCATTTCGTGCTCAGCGGTGATGCTTCCCTGCGCAGAAGACCCATGCAACGCGTGGGCCAACCGCTCGCTCTGATGGGAGCCGAAGTGCGGGGCCGCAACGGGGGCAATTTGGCACCTTTGGCCGTGCAAGGCCGCAGGCTGCGGGGTGCCGTGGTGGGGACACCCGTGGCCAGTGCCCAAGTGAAGTCGGCGCTGTTACTGGCCGCCCTGACGGCCGACGGCCCGACCACCGTGATCGAACCAGCCCACTCCCGCGACCACAGCGAGCGGATGCTGAAAGCTTTCGGTGCCGACCTGGAAGTGGGCGGTGAGATGGGGCGTCACGTGCTTGTGCGACCAGGCGCCAGCCTCAAAGGTCAGCACGTGGTAGTACCGGGCGACATCAGCTCGGCTGCGTTCTGGTTGGTGGCAGGTGCCCTCGTGCCAGGTGCCGACCTCACGATTGAAAACGTGGGATTGAACCCAACGCGAACCGGCATTTTGGAGGTGCTGGATCAGATGGGTGCCCGCATCGAGGTGCTCAACCGCCGTGATGTGGCTGGTGAGCCCGTTGGAGACCTGCGGGTCACCCATGGCCCCCTCAAACCCTTCCATTGCGGGGAAGAGGTGATGCCTCGGTTGGTGGACGAAGTGCCGATCCTGAGCGTGGCCGCCTGTTTCTGCGATGGCGAAAGTCGTATCACCGGTGCAGAAGAACTCAGGGTGAAAGAAACCGACCGATTGGCGGTGATGGCCCGTCAACTCAAGGCAATGGGGGCCGATATCGAAGAACATCCCGACGGCCTCACCATCCGCGGAGGACGACCGCTGAAAGGTGCAGCCCTCGACAGCGAAACGGATCACCGCGTGGCCATGAGCCTGGCAATCGCCGCCATGATGGCTGAGGGGGATTCAACCCTGGAACGGAGTGATGCAGCTGCCGTGAGTTACCCAACGTTCTGGGATGACCTGGCACGCCTGCGGAGCTGATGGGATGGGGGAGCAACCGCACCCCCTGGGAGACCTGAAGGCCCTCGACACAGCCGACGGCAGCCTCACTCTGCACAGCTGTCATTTCGATGAGGCCTTTCACAGTTCGGCCGGGGCCTTGGCCGAAGCAGAGGCCAAATTTGTTGCCCCAGCGGAATTGCACCGCTTTGCGCCAAGTAGGCCTTTGCGGGTACTCGATGTGTGTGTGGGCTTGGGCTACAACAGCGCAGCGCTAATGGAAGCGCTGTTGAAGATTCCATCGCTGCATCTGCAGTGGTGGGGATTAGAGCTCGATTCCAGGCCGCTGGCTCTAGCCCTCAACCACCGGCCATTCGTGGAGCTCTGGTCTGCACCAGTACGGAAACGCCTTCAAGCACTGAGCGATCGCGGACTCTGGAACGACCAGAGCAGCGGTGGAACCATGCTGTGGGGTGATGCGCGCCACCAACAACGCAAGCTCCGCCAGGAGTGCAAGGTGGATCTCGTGCTGATGGATGCGTTCTCCCCCAGCCGCTGCCCCGAGCTCTGGAGCGAGGAGTTTTTGCATGCCCTGGCAGGGCATCTGGCACCGGGAGGACGGCTGCTCACCTACTCGCGGGCAGCCGCGGTACGCAGCAGCCTGCGGAGAGCAGGTCTTGAGTTGCGATCGCTGCTGCCTGCCCCTGGGCAACGCAACGAATGGAGCTCAGGCACCTTGGCGAGCCGACCCAATCCCCAACAGCCTTTGCCGGAGTACGGGCCAGGCTGGCGACCCTTCAGCCCAATGGAAGAAGACCATCTCAACACTCGCGCGGCTGTGCCCTATCGCGATCCTGAAGGAGAAGACTGCGCAGCTGCCATTCAAGAGCGCCGCATTCGGGAGCAGCAGCACTGCGGCCTACCCAGCACCAGCAGCTGGCAGAGACGCTGGTTCCCAAGCCGGTGAGCAAGATCACCGCAGTGGCTGAAACGGGTCACATTGGGCCACAGTCAAACAGGAGACCTTGAAGGCAACGCCTCTCCTGAACGATGACCTTCACCCTTTCCGGTTTCGAGTCCTGGACATTCCAGATCGTTTTCTACGGAAGCCTGCTGGTGCTGGAAGCCCTGCGCGATGACCAGATTCTGAGCACAGAGCTGGCTCCAATGGACGACACCCAGGCCCGGGCCCATGAGTTGATTCGCCGCCCCAGTTGCACGCTGATCGGCCATTGAAGGGATACCAATGGAGAGTGCCGGTAGATTCCGGCCATTGGATACCCCCGCCCAGATGCTCGCCGTTGCCGTCCTGGCCGCCGGAAAAGGCACCCGCATGAAGAGTGCTCTTCCGAAAGTGCTCCAACCTCTGGCCGGAGCCACCTTGGTGGAGCGGGTCCTGGCCAGCGCACGCAACCTCCAACCCGAACGGCGGCTGCTGATCGTGGGGCACCAGGCCGAGCGAGTCGAGCAACAACTGAGCTCGGTGGAGGGCCTCGAGTTTGTGCTCCAGCAGCCGCAGAACGGCACCGGCCATGCCGTGCAGCAGCTGATGCCCGCTCTCGAGGGTTTCAGCGGTGAGCTGCTGGTGCTCAATGGAGACGTGCCACTCCTGCGGGCTGAGACCATCGACGAACTGGTCAGCACCCATCGCAGCAGTGGTGCCGACGTCACCCTGCTCACCGCCCGGCTGGCGGACCCCACCGGTTATGGGCGCGTTTTTGCTGATGCATCGGGCCAAGTGAGCGGCATTGTTGAACACCGCGATTGCAGCGAAGACCAACGCAGTAACAACCTGACCAATGCTGGGATCTACTGCTTCAACTGGGAAAAGCTTGCCGCCACACTGCCGCAACTGAGCACCGACAACGATCAGGGCGAGCTCTACCTCACTGACACCGTGGCCATGCTCGACAAAGCGATGCACGTGGAGGTTGCCGATCCGGATGAGGTCAACGGCATCAACAACCGCAAGCAGTTAGCCCAGTGCGAGGCCGTGCTCCAAGAGCGGCTACGGGATCATTGGATGAACGAAGGGGTGACCTTCGTGGATCCCACGAGCTGCACTTTGAGCGAACACTGCAGCTTTGGCCGCGATGTGGTGATCGAACCGCAGACCCACTTGCGTGGCACCTGCAGCCTGGGCGATGGCTGTCGCATTGGGCCTGGATCGGTGTTGGAAGACGCCAAGGTGGGCAACAACGTGACCGTGATGCTGTCGGTGGTGCGGAGCGCCGAAATCGGTGATGACGTCGCCATTGGCCCTTATGCCCATCTGCGGCCCGGTGCCGACATTGGCGATGCCTGCAAGATCGGCAACTTTGTGGAGGTAAAGAAAAGCCGTCTGAACTCTGGCAGCAAAGTGAACCACCTCAGCTACATCGGAGATGCGCAGCTGGGGGCCGGAGTGAATGTGGGTGCTGGCACCATCACCGCCAACTACGACGGAATCAACAAACACCAAACGGTGATTGGTGACGGCAGCAAGACAGGTGCCAACTCGGTTTTGGTTGCTCCTGTCACCATCGGCACCAATGTGACCATCGGCGCTGGCTCCACGATCACCAAAAACGTTCCGAGCAACGCTCTGGCCATCGGTCGTGGCAAGCAGTTCATCAAGGAGAACTGGAGCTGATCAGGCGCGGGTGAACATCGGTTTCGCCCCCCCGCAATCGTCAGATTGTTTTCAGATCTCCTGGATGGCAGCCGTTGAAGGCTGTGTGACTTTGTGGTGGTCGCATCCAAAGCAATGTCTGCTCAAAAGCGCTACACGGTGCGCTATCGCGACGCCAACAGCAACACGCTTGAACGTTGCTACTACGCCAGTGATGCCCATGAGGCCCGCGTGTTGGCGATGGAGTCGGTGCGCTACATCCATGACCACCCCCATGCCATCGATCTAATCCGCTGTGAGAGCCAGCCGCTGCGCAAGCGGGCGGCCTAAACCAGAGAAGGGAGTTCGGATCGCGGGGTGGGCTCTGTGAGGGAGCCGCCCATGCTCATTTCACCGCAGCGATCCAAACCAGCTTCTGCGAGGTCGTGTTGAAGCCTTGACGCACAGCTGAGGAGTCGAGACCAACTCGGGAGCTGAATCGCGAGGGGATCGTTCTGAAAACGCTGCAAGCCAGGGCGGATCAAGCTGGAAAACTGCTGCACGGCCAGTTCTTCCCCATGGCGGTTGTAGGGAAGGTTGTTCACCGCAGAATCCAAGGCGAACTGTCGAATGCGGTCTTCGCCCACCCGCCGGAACAACACTTCCAGGGTGGCAACTTGTTCAGCTGGAATGGTGGTGCCTTGGTGTTCCATCAAGCCACGCAACACGCTGGCGAGAATCTCGGAGCACATGCGCTGCAACCCTTCCCGCGGAGATTCACCCAGGGATTTGTGCTTGTGATCAAACAAGCCCAGATCCACCTGAGCAACACGGCTGAGGGCCACATGCCGATGCACTTCTGACAGCAAACCAATTTCAAGTCCCCAATCGCAGGGAATGCGCAAATTCACAGCCAGGTCGCGGGTGAATGCGAACTCTCCTGCCAAGGGGTAGCGAAAGGCTTGGAGATAACTCAAGAAAGGGCTTGGCCCTAAAAGCTGGGAGAGCGCCGTGAGCAGAGGCCCCACGAACAGGCGAGTGCCGCGCCCTTGAAGGGCATGGGTTTCCAATGACAGACGGCTATAGAACGCCTTCACATAGGCCACGCCACTGGAGGGCAAGAGAAGTGGCAGCAGCATGCGCTGGGGATAAGCCGGTGTGAAAGTGCGGATGTCGGCATCAAACAGCGCCACCACCTCGGCATCGCGGGTGGCCACCCCTAAGCCCTGCCAAACGGCCCAGCCTTTGCCGGGCGGCCCCATCAGATCGAGCCCCTGCTCACTAAATCCACTGAGCAACTCCTTCACCGCAGGAGCATTCGTCCACTGCACGTGGACGGGGAAGGGCATTTCAGCGAAAAACTGCTCAGCTTCCCTCACCTCCTCAACACTGTTGGCGGCAAGGGCAATCACCAGTTGATGCAGCCCATCAAGTTCCTGGAGCACAGAGCGAATCAAGCGCAATGCAGGCCTGCGGAATTCCTCCATCAGGCAGGGAATCAAGATGGTGGTGGGCTTGGCTTTCAACCCCTGGCGAAGCAGCACCGGATCCTGCAGCGCCAGGCTGTAGTCGTGAATGGTGGTGATCAGACCCTGTTGAAAATCCATTCCGTGATCAGTGCGACAACATTGATGGACTGACACCGCGCACCCTGGGATCGATCAACTGGGATGGAGCCGTTGGGACGGGAACAGCAGGAGCGAATCGCTGAACTGCTGAAGCGGTGGAAACCACTCGACGATCGGGAGGGGATCCAATCCCCGATGTCGCCGTTGCTGCAATTTGCGCAGACGATCACAGATGCGCGGGCCAACAACACCCGCTGGGATCAAGCCACGAGTGTGTTGATCACCTACGGCGACAGCATTCAGCGCAGTGGAGAACACTGTCTGATCACACTCACCGGATTCATCAATCAGCACCTGATGCCCCTGGGCACCGTGGTGCACGTTCTGCCATTTCTACAAGCAACCAGCGATGGGGGATTTGCTGTCGCCAGTCACGAAAAACTGCAAGAGCACCTGGGCGACTGGGAGGCACTGGAATGCCTCAGTGCGGGTCGCACCCTGATGGCTGACCTCGTGCTGAATCATGTTTCAGCCGCCCACCCATGGGTGCAGCAATTCCGGCAGCGACAGGAGCCTGGGTTGCATTGCGTTCTGGCCCCTGATCCGGATGCTGATTGGAGCCAGGTGGTGCGGCCCCGCAGTTCCGCACTCTTCACGCCGCTGCAAACGCAGGATGGGCTCGTGCCTGTCTGGACCACCTTTGGCCCCGACCAGGTGGATGTGGATTGGTCGAGCCCTGCAGTTCTCGAAGGCTATGCCTCACTGCTCGCGCGGATGGTGCGCCACGGCGTGAGTTGGCTGCGCCTGGATGCGGTGGGCTACGTCTGGAAAGAGCCCGGCAGCAGCTGCATTCACCATCCACGAGCACACCTGCTGGTGAAGCTGTTGAGAACCCTCCTGGAGAGCATTCGCTCCGATGGGGTTGTCGTCACCGAGACCAACGTTCCGGAAGACGAAAATCTCTCCTACCTGAGGCCGGGCGATGAAGCCCACATCGCCTACAACTTTCCATTACCGCCCCTGTTACTGGAAGCTGTACAGCGAGAGCGCCCCGATCTGCTCAATCGCTGGTTGAATCGCTGGCCATCGCTACCCAACCAAACCACGCTGCTTAACTTCAGCGCCAGCCATGACGGTATCGGCCTGAGGCCGCTGGAAGGTTTGATGGAGAACGATCGTCTTGAACAGCTGCTCGAAGGCTGTGAACGACGCGGAGGGTTGATTAGCCATCGTCGCTTGAGTGATGGAGCTGAGCGCCCCTACGAAATCAACATCAGCTGGTGGGCAGCCATGGCAGGAGGGGGACGTGACCCCAGCCTCCATCAGCGGGAGCGCTATCGACTGAGTCAGTTGCTGGTGATCGCATTACCAGGGGTTCCGGCCTTTTACCTGCCGACCCTGCTGGCATCCGCCAACGACGAAGCCAGCTTCCGTCGTAGTGGTCAACGCAGGGATCTGAACCGTGAACGATTCGATGTGGAGATGGTGGAGCGACGTCTTGAAGATCCCTACAGCGATACCCAGTTCACGCTTCAAACCATTCGTGAAGCCATGGCCGTGCGCGCAACCCTGCCGGCTTTTGATCCCCAAGCGGCCTTTGAAACCCTGAGCGGATCGATGGCTGATCGAGTGATTCTGAAACGCGGCAGCGGCGCCAACAGCGTCTGGGCGGTGCACAACTTCAGCGCAAATCGCATCAATCTTGATCTGCGAAGCCTCGCCAATCAGGAGCATTGGTGCGATCGTCTCCAGGATTCGGCCCCAGTCGCGGCCCAACTCACCCTGGCGCCATTCGCTGTGCACTGGCTTCAACCATGCTGAACCAAGAATCCGCGAACCCAGCACAGATCTGGATCGTGACCGATCTGGACGGAACTCTGCTGGATCACCACTACGACTGGAACGCAGCCAAGCCGACCTTGGCCTGGCTCAAACAGATCGGCATCCCTGTGATTCCGTGCACAAGCAAAACGGCGGAAGAGGTGCGCCGATTCCGCAGCGATGCAGGCCTGGACGGCCCATTCATCGTCGAAAACGGGGGAGCGATCCTCGGTGGCATCAACGAGCAGGCTTGGGAGCAGGGTCTTGGGCCATCCCATGCAGCCCTCAGGGTGCACCTCAACACGCTGTCGATCCGCGCAGAGACGCGCCTTGAAGCGCTGGAGGATCTCACGCCATCACAAGTTACCGATCTGACCGGTTTGAAGGGGGAAGCGATCCTGCTCGCCCAACAACGCCAGTGGAGTGTGCCGTTTCTGAATCCTCCGAAAGATCGCCAATTGCGCATCCAGGAGGAGGCGACCCGGCTGCAGCTCACCGTTGTTCAGGGCAACCGCATGAGCCACCTGCTCCAAGCGGGCATCAGCAAAGGAGCGGCCTTGAGCGCTCTGAAACAAAAGCTCAACCAGGGGGATGTGCATGTGATGGCACTAGGTGACTCTCCGAATGACCTCCCCCTCCTTGATGCTGGAGACCACAGCGTTGTGGTGCCTGGTCCGCACGGACCACATCCCCGACTTGCTGCATGCATTGAGCAGGGCCGTTTTGAGCTCGCGCCAGCCCCCCATTCCGCAGGTTGGGCATGCAGCGTCTTGGCCTACGTCAAAGCGCGAGTGTCTCCAGCTCTGGCAGCAACCGCTCCAGCGCCACCCCTCGACTGGCCTTAAGCAGCACCACATCACCAGGGCTCAGCCAGGAACGCAGCGGATCGGCAGCTTCCTCGGGTGTTGCGACTAGGGCAAATCGCTCCAGTGCTGAGCCAACCTCGGCCATGGCAACCGCTTCCTCTCCAGCGGCAACGGCCACCAAACCATCCACCTGCAACGACAGGGCGCGTTCCACCACTGCGCGGTGCAAGGCCACACTTTCGCCACCCAGTTCAAGCATGGTCCCCAACACGGCAAAGCGGCGTCCAGGTTGTTGAGCCAATAGATCCAAAGCAGCCAAAACAGCCTCTGGGGATGCGTTGTAGGTCTCATCCATCACGGTGAGGCCACCCACCTGGAGACGCCGATTCCTGCCGCCGGGAACATCAACCTTGAGGTGCATCAACGTGGCCGGATCAACGCTCAGACAGGAGGCAACGGCACGCGCCAACAACCAATTACGGGCGTTATGGCGACCCTCAAGAGGCATGCGGTAGGTGGTGTCCGCAAGCGTCAACGTTGCAGCACACGCGTCGTACACCGCCTGATCATCGGCAGCGGGGCACTCGGGTGTCGGTGACACGTGGTCATCGGCCAACGCAACACGATGGACGACCCCCTTCCACACCTTGGATAGGGCTTGCTCCAAAAGAGGGTCGCCAGCGGGAATCACAACCACGCCATCTGGCTTGAGTGCCGTTGTGATTTCACATTTGGCAGCTGCAATCGCTTCACGACTACCCAGGCGACCGATGTGGGCGGTGCCGATATTGGTGATCACTGCGATATCCGGCTGGGCACAGCGCGACAACCGCGCAATCTCGCCAGGACCACGCATGCCCATCTCCACCACCACGGCTGCATGGTCGCCATGGGTACCCAACAAGGTCAGAGGAACGCCGATGTCGTTGTTGTTATTGCTGGCGCTGGCCTGCACCGGACCCAGTGATCCGAGGGCCGAACGAATCAATTCTCTGGTGGTGGTTTTTCCTGCCGACCCAGTCACCGCAATCACCGCGGCAGCCAAATGCTGACGGTGCAAATTGGCGAGCTGTTGGTAGGCGAGGGTGGTGTCATCGACACGCCAGTGCAGCAGTCCGTCTGGCACCGATGTCTTCGTGTTCGCTGCCACCAGAGCCGCTTGGGCTCCTAGGCAGGCAGCGTCTGCCAGAAAGGCATGACCATCGAATTGCTCTCCAACAAGAGGAACAAAAAAAGCGCCTGGCGTCAGCCGCCTGCTGTCGGTGCACACCGAACCCAAGGGTTGCTCTTGAAGCCGAGACCACCGTTCAGGAGCGATTCCCAACGGGGGGCCCCAGATCTGAATCAGGTGACCAAGCTTCAACACGAAAGGGGTACCCACGCTATGCGTCGATCATGCCGTTGCCTGAACGATCAGACCATATTGCTCACGCAACGATTGACCTTTGAAGGAATCAACGGTTCATGCATCCACGCTGAGTTCGTGACCGAGGCCTAACGCCGTCCACAAACAAAACCATTGCGTCGTGCGCCGGCCAGGTTGTATTCGCCAAGCACAGGAATCGATTGCCCAGTCCGAAAAACCCGGAATGGCCATCCAGGCCTTGTGTCGCAAATGTCTTGGTCACAGGCACAGATATAGGTATTGGCATTGTTACCTTTGCGTCGCCATTCATCAAAAATCATGGTTAATGGCACATCCCGAACTTCAAAGGCTTTAGTGGGAGGCTCCTGTGCTTTAAGAGAAGACGAAGCAGCAGAAGCAAGCAGAAAAAGTGGCAACAATCTTGCAAACCGAGTAGTGAACAACATCAAGTTCCGATTGTTTGAATTACAACGCTAGGAAACGTATTCATCGCGTGCAACGGACCGACCAAGTGTTGTCTGGCACCCCCTTGCAAACACCCGAAGGCTTAGTTCTCAGCTGAGGCCAGATCAAAAAGCAACATGCCCTGGCCAACCCGTGCACTTCGTCCCAGAACAGCTCCTTGCTCGGTTCTCAATGTCAGTTCGCTGTAGCCAGCGGAGTTCAAACGCTTCCACCACTGATCAGCCAATTGCTCACGGCGCGTTGAGGGAAGTTCTTTCCAACCACCAGCCAGGGTGAGATCCACACCATTGCGCGCAGGCATGGCCATGGCCTTCACCAGGATCTTTTGAACGTCCCCATCGGCCAGCGGAGCCGAGGCCTCTCTCAGCATCAGCAACAGAGGATCAGGAGGTGGGGGAGCCAACGCAATGGGTTCATCAACAGCCGTTTCCAACGCGCTGTTCTCAGCTGCAGGAACGTTGGGCAGAGGCTCAGCAGCTGAGGTGGAATCCACCGGCGAGGGCGGAGCGATGGCGGGTTTCTCCGGGGCGAGGGTGATGGGAGAGCTGCTGGAGGAAGGTGCGTTGTCTTTCAGAGCTGCCGATAAAGGAGGAGCAGTGGAACGGGCAGGCCACAACCTGACGATCTCCACACTGCCGGCCACCAGCACCAAGAGAGAGAGGGCGACCACCAGGGGCCAAAACAATGGAGCCAGATCACGGGGCCAGCCATCAGGTACCGGCAGCCCTCCCTCGCGGTTGCGGCGCCAAAGCTCTTGCACACGCAGCCGCAGGTCGGCCAGCACTGCCAAAAGGTCGCGTTGGAGAGCACCCCAAGGGTTTACGTAGGGAGCCGGAAGCCCTCCCTTATCGGCCCCTGGCTGCCAAGAATTGGGTGCCTGATCAGGCATCAGCAGGGGGGCTCAACCGCCCCCATTGTGCTGCGGAGGTGCCTCGATGCCAGAGCGAGGCATCGAACACTCAGCGTTCGCTCCGCTGACGGCCGAGAAGCCTGGTCAACGGATTGCGAGCATTACGTCCATCCGTTTCAACCGCGGCGACCGCTTTTGATTCCGGGTCTCCATCACGCCACCGGGATGGGTCTGCATCCTGCCCCTGCGAGAAGCGCTCGACCTCAGCAGCATCGGGGCCCGGCTCCTTGATGCCACAAACCTCGCGATACATGCGGTCGTAATCGAGGGCGGAGCGATCCCAGCTGTAATCCTGACGCATACCTCTTAACTGCAACTCACGCCAGCTGTCCTGATGGCGATAGGCCTCCCAGGCGCGAACCAATGCGGTGTAGAAGTCGACCGGGTCAAAACGATCGAAGCAGAATCCCGTGCCGCTGTTTTGAGCAGGATCGTGGGGGGGCACAGTGTCGACCAAGCCACCAACCTTGCGCACCACCGGCACACAGCCGTAGCGCATGGCCATCAACTGGCTGATGCCGCAAGGCTCAAAGCGACTGGGCATCAGGAAGGCATCGCTGCCTGCATAAATCAACCGCGACAGGGAGTCGTCGTAGGTAAGAAACACCGCAACCCGTCCGGGATGGCGGGAAGCCAGTTGCCATAAACCAGACTCCAGGCCCCGTTCGCCTGTGCCCAGCACCACGATCTGGGTGTCGGTGTAGGCGAGCAAACGATCAGCCACCTGCAGAAGCAAATCCACACCTTTCTGGTCGACGAGACGGCTCACCATGCCGAGGAGGAAGGTGTCGGGATTGACGTTCAATCCCATGCGCTCCTGCAGTTCACGCTTGTTGGCAGCGCGACCGGAAAGATCATCGGCGCTGTAGTTGGCCACCAAAGCCTGATCAGTGGCGGGATCCCAGGCCTCCAGATCCAATCCGTTGAGAATGCCGCGCAATTTGCCGGAGACGTAATTCAGCAACCCATCGAGCTGTTCGCCATATTCCGCGGTGCGAATCTCCTGGGCATAGGTAGGAGAGACAGCGTTGACGCGATCGGCGTACAACAGAGCAGCCGCCATCGTGTGATCCCCCTGCATGTACCAGGGGCACCAGGTCATGCGATCGAGCTTCCAACGCCAAGGGCCTTGGTATTTGAGGTTGTGGATGGTGAAAACGGTGCTGATCTCAGGGTCTTGATGCATCCACACCGGGATCATCCCCGTATGCCAGTCGTGGCAATGGAGCACCTGCGGCTTCCAATGGTTCCAAGCAAATTCGGCCGTGGCGCTCGCAAAAAAAGTGAACCGCCAATCTTCGTCTTCCCCGCCGTAGATCCGTTCTGGATCGAACACCGGATGGCCCACCAGGTACAGAGGTAAGCCGTTGGAGGGATGACGGGTTTCGTAAACCGCGAACTCCGTACCCATGGTCTGAGCGCGCCAAATGGGCTCAGCGGGGATCTCGAGCTTGCTCCACAACCGGCTGTAGCCAGGCATGATCAAGCGCACGTCATGACCAAGGGCTGCAAGCGCTGGAGGCAAGGAGCCCACCACGTCTCCCATGCCACCCACCTTGACCATCGGAGCGCATTCGGCGGCAGCAAACAGCACGCGCATGGTCAACGGGGCTCAAGAAGGCGCCGCGACTTTAAGTTGAATTTCCTCGAAAAACTGCATCCAACAAGAGCCAAATTGGCTCAGGGGATGACGGTGACCGGCGTTCCGACGCGCACCAGGTCGAACACCTCCTGAACGTTCTCTTCATAGAGGCGCACACAACCATGGGAGACCGCACGCCCCACGGTCCAGCGGTGGGGCGTGCCATGGAAACCAGCCACCGTGCAACCGTCGATGTCGAGGTACTTCTCACCGTCCCAGCCGTTGCGACCCTTGCAATCGCGATAAAAGCCAATCCAGCGAGACCCAAGTGGATTGTTGCCACCGGGTGCAATTTTTTTACCGTTCACCGGATGAGTCCAAACCGGCTCACGCACCTTCTGCAGAACCCGATGGCGACCAGCGGGCGTTTCCCACCCCTCTGTGCCTACGGCAGCGGGATAGCGACTGCGAATCGCGCCATCCCGCAACACCAACAGCTGGCGGTGGGTGCGATCAAGCACCAACTGCAACCCCAACTTGGTCCGCAGATCCATCGGCACCCGCGCCAACGATTCTTCCAAAGAGATGGGATCGGCTTTGGGGGGAATGGGATCGGCCGGTCGGTTGGCTCGGGCGGAGCTTGAGCTGGTGGTGGTCGCCGACGCGGGGGCAACCAACAACAACGATGCAGCGACGGCGAGGCTGAGGCGGGTGAGCGTCACAACGACAACGGGTGTCCGGCCCCAGTGCTAGCTACGGAAGCCAAGGAGAACCGGAAAAGTCAGGATCCCGTTTTTCCAGAAAGGCATTGCGCCCCTCTTGACCTTCTTCGGTTCGATAAAAGAGGTGGGTGGCCTGACCCGCCAACTCCTGCAGGCCGGCCATCCCGTCGGTTTCAGCATTAAAGGCCGCCTTCAGGCAGCGAATCGCCGTGGGGCTGTGTTGCAACACCTCACGAGCCCAACGAACTCCCTCGGCTTCCAGTTGCTCAAGGGGAACAACCGCATTCACAAGGCCCATCTGCAAGGCCTCATCAGCGCCGTACTGACGGCAAAGAAACCAGATCTCCCGTGCTTTGCGCTGGCCAACGAGGCGCGCGAGATAACCGGCTCCAAAGCCTCCATCGAAGCTGCCCACCCGGGGGCCGGTTTGGCCAAAGCGAGCATTTTCAGCCGCCAAACTCAAATCGCAGAGCAGGTGCAGCACCTGACCGCCACCGATGGCATAGCCCGCAACCAAGGCAATCACCACCTTGGGAAGGCTGCGAATCAACCGCTGCAGATCGAGCACGTTGAGGCGAGGCATTCCCTCCTCATCCACGTAGCCGCCATCGCCGCGAACACTCTGGTCGCCTCCTGCACAGAAGGCGTAGCCACCGTCATCGGCGGGCCCCACACCGGTGAACAGCACCACCCCGATGCTGCTGTCATCGCGAATGCGGGTGAACGCGTCACAGAGTTCCACCACGGTGCGGGGCCGGAAGGCATTGCGCCGAAATGGGCGGTTAATCGCTACCCGCGCGATGCCGTCGCCGGAGCGGTCCACCAGGATGTCTTGGTACTCACCCCAGGGCTGCCAGTCGATGCCGGAATCTCCGGGAAGAACCTGGCGGGGTTGAGGAGCGCTCATCAAGGTTGAACTGACGATTCAGCCATTGTGAGTGCCTGCACTTCCCGGCGAAGCGCGATTCGCAACGCTGCATCGGCCTCACGCTCAGTGCAGACCCGCAACAACGCCGGACCTTCCTGGGCGAGCCCCCACTCCAGAGCCTGGGGCAGATCCTCCAGGCAGGCGATCTGCCGGCCTGGCACACCATGGGCGGCTGCCAAGGCCAAGGGGTCAACGGATTGGGGCATGGCGAACAACTGCTCAAACGCCTGAGCAGGGGCTGCCGGCACCGGCAACTGCTGAAAAATCCCACCACCACCGTTGTCAATCAACAGCACCAGCAAAGGAAGATCGGCCCCAGCAGCACTCCCATGCAACCAACCGTTGCTGTCGTGCAACAGGGCCAAGTCACCTGTAATCAGAAGCGTGCGGCCCTGCACAGATGCCAACCCGAAGCCAAGCGAAAGGGTGCCGTCGATACCCGAGGCACCTCGAAAACTGACGCAGCGACGCCCCTTGGCATCAGACAGGGCAAAGGCCTGCCAATCGCGTACGGGGCTGCTGGCAGCCA
>JAAZVJ010000075.1 GCA_018623675.1 Synechococcus sp. HW_metabat.54
CCGATCGGGATCTAGGGATCGGGATTGCTCGGAGTACCAGGGGCGGTGCACCCGTTCTTGGTGGGAGACGTAAAGCGTGAGGGAGCGGGAGGTGGGAACGCCGAGAGCGTGCATGAACTCCTGCGCCAAAAACTCGCGCACGCTGGAGCGCAGCACCGCTCGGCCATCAGCGCCCCGGCAGTAGGGCGTCGGCCCCCCACCCTTCAGTTGCATCTCCCAACGCTTGCCCTTGAACACGCCCTCGAACACCGAAAGTGCCCGCCCGTCGCCATAGCCGTTGCCGGTCCCGAAGGGACACTGCTGGATGTACTCCGTGCCGTAGATCGAGAGGGCGTAGCCGGTGGCCCAGCCGTAGGGCCTCAAGGGCCCAGTGGCCACGCTGCTATCACCGGAGAACCAACGGCGAAAGCCGTTGTCGTGCACGAGGGCATCGCTCAAGCCCAAGTCGTTAAACAGTGCCTGGCTGTGGGCCACGTAGTCGGGGGCGGGCAGCGGCTTGGGCGTCACCGGTACGTAATGCCCCGACAGCACCTCGCGGGCACGGTGGTCATCGCCATTGGTTGTGGCCTGAGGGTCCACCGTGAGCTGGTGGAGGAGGGAGTAATCGACGTGCGCCGCGAAGTCGGCAAAGGTGTTGATGACCGTGTCCGAGGTGGGGGCGCTGGCAGGCATGGGGCTCAGACGGAGTGCGCGGGCAGAGCTCCATCATCGAGGCCCTGGTCTCCAGATGCGCTGATCTGCGTTCAAAGGCTGGGTGGCGTCGTGAAGCACGGCAAGCTGGTGAACGCATGCACCCGCTTCAGACTGGAGGGGGCCTCCAAGCCGATGGCAATGACTGACCCTGCCGCGACTGCGTTCACAGCGACTTCAGCTGGGGGAATCCCGCCTGCACGTGCTGATGTGGAGCGCTTGAAGGCGTACAGCGCCCCGTTGGAAGGACGGCGGGGGATGCTGCGGCTCGATTTCAATGAGAACACCGTTGGGCCCAGCCCGAAGGTGGCGGAGGCGTTGCGGGCCATGCCCGCGGATCAGTTGGCCGTCTATCCCGAATACGACGGCTTGCGGGAAGCGGTGGTGGCCAACTTGGCCGCGGCTCCCGCTGGGCTTGCCCAACCCCTGAGTCCAGCCCATGTGGGGGTCTTCAACGGGGTGGATGCGGCGATTCATGCTGTGCTCCAGGCCTATGGCGGCTCCGGTGACACGCTGCTCACCACCAGTCCCACCTTTGGTTATTACGCCCCCTGCGCAGGCATGCAGGGCATGGTGATTGAGGCGGTGCCCCATCAGCTGCCGGGTTATCTGTTCCCATACGACGCGGTTTTGGAGGCGTTGGCGAAGGCCCCCCGCGTGTTGATGCTCTGCAATCCCAACAATCCCACCGGCACGCGGCTGGCGCCGGATCGGGTCTTGGAGCTGGCTGCGGCTGCGCCCACCACGCTGGTGGTGGTGGATGAGCTCTATGAAGCCTTCACTGGAGACAGCGTGGTGCCCTTGGCTGATTTTGCTGCGCTGCCCAATCTGCTGGTGCTGCGGTCGTTGGCCAAAACAGCCGGTTTGGCGGGATTGCGGATCGGTTTTGCGATCGGGCATCCGGACGTGGTGGATCGCGTGAGCCGGGTCACAGGCCCTTATGACGTCAACAGCATGGCGGTCACCGCGGCGTTTGCCGCCTTGGCTGATCAGCCCTACACCGACGCTTATGTTGCCGAGGTGGCACGTGCACGTGACTGGCTCGTGTCAGAGATGACGCGTTCTAGTGTGCAGTTTCATGCTGATGGGGGCAACTATCTGCTGGTCTGGCCCTCTCAGGAGGTCGCCGTCGTGGACGATGCGCTGCGGGCTTCCGGCATCTTGGTGCGCTCGATGGCGGGGAAGCCTCAGATCGATGGTGCCTTGCGGGTGAGTGTGGGCACCACGGAGCAGATGCAGCAGTTCTGGGCGGCCTACCAACAGATCGAAGGGTTGGCGCCTGCTGCCTCAGTCCGATGACGGACGTCTCGACGGTCGCCTCAATGGCAGCCTCATTGCCGCGCCTGTTGTTGCTGACCACGGGTGGCACCATTGCTGGCCGCGGGGAGGCGAGCACCAAGGTCAACACCTATTGCGCCGGCGCCCTCAGTGGTGATGCGCTCTTGGCAGCAGTGCCGGAGCTCGCTCAACTGGCTTGCATTGAAGAGAACGCCATCGCCAGCGTCGATAGCGCTGACCTGCAATTGGCCCATTGGACAGCGCTGGTGCAGCGCATCCGTACCGCGTTTGCTGACGATCCTGCTTTGACCGGTGTCGTGATTACCCATGGCACCAACACCCTCGAGGAAACGGCCTGGTTGCTGCAGCTGCTGATCGATGATCCCCGGCCCGTGGTGTTGGTGGGTGCCATGCGTCCGGCGACGGCCCTCAGTGCCGATGGCCCGCTGAATCTCTACCAAGCGGTGCAGGTGGCGGTTAATCCTCAGGCCCGTGAGCGCGGTGTTCTGGCGGTGCTTGATGGTGAGGTCCATGCGGCCCGAGCTGTCACCAAAAGGGCGACCCAGGGGGTGGGCGCTTTCCGCAGTGTCGGTCAGGGCCCGTTGGGTTGGGTGGATGATGCCGGCGTGCACTGGTCCGCGGTGCCTAGGCGGCGCTGGACCCCCTTCGCACACTTGGCGTTGCCATCGGTGTGGCCCCAGGTGGCCATCCTGCATGGATGTGTTGAGCCCCCTGCGGCGTTTTTGCCTGCGCTGCTCAGCTCGGGCGTTTGCGGTTTGGTGTTCACCGGTACTGGGGCAGGCCAGTTGTCGGCGGTGGAGCGCGAGGCGCTTGCTCGGTGGGATGGCCCTTTGCCTTTGATGCTGCGGGCGAACCGTTGTGGATCCGGTCCGGTGCATCGCTGCGTCGACCATGCACATCTGGGGCTGCTGCCCGCCGGCACCCTCAGCCCTCAGAAGGCTCGGGTGTTGTTGCTACTCGCTCTGATTGCGAAGCTCTCGCGAGCCGAACTCGAGGCTGTGCTTCTCAAGCTCGGGTTGGCAGCCGTTTGAGCTGATCAGCGCATCACGTTCACGACCGTGGTGTCGCCGAGGGAGGCAGGCAGGTTGAGGGTGGTGCCGACCCGTTGCACGCTGGTGCTGCCCAGGGCATCGAGGAAGGGCTGGATGTCGCCTTGGTCGCAGCCGGCCGGGGCAGTGCCGCTGACGTATTGCACGGGAATCACACGACGCGGGTTAAGGGCTTGTATCACCTCAGCGGCCTCCTTGCCGTCGTAGACCTTGCCGCCGCCACCGACGCCGATGATCAGCACGTCGGGTCGGCCCAGCAGCACTTTGTCTTCCCCGCTGAGCTTGGCGGCGGTGCCGCCGAGGTGGGCAAAGCTCAGGCCGCCTTGCTGCCAACGCCAAAGGGTGGCTTGACCGAAGCGACGTCCACCGATGCGGTCATGGGGTGCACCAAAACCCTCCAGTTTCAAGCTGCCGACCCGATAGGAACCGGGTTTGACCAGATAGGTGCCTTTTGCTGTGCGGGCTCCCTCATCGGGCAATTCCGAGCTGGCCAGGATCACATTGGCGCTCACCCGAGGTTCTGGCAGCCCTGCAGCGCATCCCACCGCTTTGAAGGGATTGAGCAAGACGGATTGGCCGCCGCCCCGAATCATCAGCGCACTGTGGCCATAACTCGTGATTGAAACGCCACCGGTTTGCGCTGGGCTTGCGGGGCTCCATGCCAGTCCAGCGCTCAACAGCACCGCTGCGGTTCCAACGGCCGTGATCGGCTGGCGAGCGGGCATGGCAGGGATCCGACTGGATCAGGAAATTAGCAGCCTTGTTCCGCCTGACGCAGGAAGTTGGCCAGGAGCTGGTGGCCTGATTCGGTGAGCACGCTCTCGGGGTGGAACTGCACCCCTTGCAGATGGGGATAGTCGCGGTGGCGTAATCCCATCACCATGCCGTCTTCCAGCCAGGCCGTGACTTCCAGACAGGCGGGAAGGCTGTCGCGATCGGCGACAAGGCTGTGGTAACGCGTGGCGGTGAGCGGTTGGGGCAGGCCGGCGAACACGCCTGCACCGTTATGCAGCACAGGCGATGTTTTGCCATGCATCAGCTCTGGAGCGCGAATCACTGTGCCTCCATACACCTGGGCAAGAGCCTGATGGCCCAGGCAAACCCCCAAGGTGGGTGTGGTGGGAGACAGTTCGCGGAGCACATCGAGGCAGACCCCGGATTGATCCGGATCGCCGGGGCCAGGTGACAGCAGGATGGCTGCCGGGTTGAGGCTGCGGATCTGATCGATCGACAGTGCGTCATTGCGCTCCACCCGCAGATCGGCCGCCACCGGGTGGTCATGGGCCAGCTCCCCCAGGTATTGCACCAGGTTGAAGGTGAAGCTGTCGTAGTTGTCGATGACCAGAAGCATGGCGCTGATTATCCCTGAAGACGCTCAAGCAGCGGGGGCAGCACCAGCAGCAGCGCAATCAGCATGGAGCTGATGGCGGCCACCAAAACGGCCGCTGCAGCGCAGTCTTTGGCGATGCGAGCCAGGGGGTGAAAGCGCCGACCGATGGCGAGATCCACCACCGCCTCGATGGCGGTATTCAGGAGTTCCAGCACCAGCACTGCCGCCACGGTGAGCACCAGCACGGCGAGCTGCAGTGCAGGCAATTGCAGCCATAACCCCAGGCTGAACACCACGGCACCAATCACCACATGGATGCGGAAATTGCGCTGGCTAACAAACCCGTATCCCAGGCCCTGGGCGGCATAGCGGAAGCTGGAGGGCAGATCTCCTGCAATCGTCCAGGCACCGCGATGGGAGGCATGTCTGGCCGTCCGGCGGGTCTGCGCTGAGGCAGGAGAACTCAAGTCCCCAGAGCGGGGCATAGACGGGTCAGAGGTTTGGAGTGACTGGGGGGGTTGCTGCGTCACTGCCGCGCTCTTCTTCATTCAAGACCTTACCGCTGTGGTTCAGCAGCTGCTCTTGGCAGCGAACCATGGCCGCTAATTGGTGGTCGTCGGGATGATCCCAACCCAGCAAATGCAGGAAGCCGTGGCTCACCAGCCAGCGCAGCTCCCAGTGCAGATCATGACCATGCTCTTCGGCTTGGCGGCGTGCTGTGGGGACCGACACGATGATGTCGCCCAGTTCCACGCAGGGTTCGCCGATGAGCAGCGGTGCATCCTCGAGGGCCGCAAACGACAGCACATCCGTGGGTTGGGGTTTCTGGCGCCACTGGCCATTGAGCTCAGCGATCGTGTCGTCGTCGGTGAGTTGAAGCCCCAGGCTGATGCTTTCGGCATTGCGCACGCTGTCCGGACAGGCGGGTGGCGTTTGTTCGCGCAGGGCGGCAACCCAGTGCCCGAGTTCGGTGACCCAGTGATCGGGTGCCTGGAGGAGCCCCCGAACAGCAGCGTCATCGCTGGCCTGGATCACCGGATCTGGTGCCGGATCAAAGGCGAGATCGATATCGATCATTGGGGAAGCGTGGGCCTGCCGAGCCAGGCCACAAGCACAATGAAGCCCAGGAATCCAGCGGCGGTTAGGCCGAAGTGCAACAGGCTCTTACTGCCTTTGCGCACCATGTTGCGCATCGCCTGTTTCACGAAACTCGGCGGTGGTGTTGCGGGGGCTGGCGTGGCTGTTGCCTGGCGATCGCTGGCTGCCTTGCTGCCCTGCGCTGGCTGGGTGTTGGAGGGATCCGTCACGCTTTAGACCTCATCGTCGCTGCCGGGACTGTCCACCCCTTGGTGCAGCAGACCTTGGATGAAGGGATC
>JAAZVJ010000076.1 GCA_018623675.1 Synechococcus sp. HW_metabat.54
AGGGCTGCCGCTCAAAGTCGTCGGTGATGGCCCGGAACGCGCCCGCCTCGAAAAGCTGGCGGGTCCCACGGTTCAGATCTTGGGTCGCCAAAGCCAGGAGCAGGTTGAAACTCTGCTCAGCCGTTGCCGGGCGTTTGTGTATGCCGGCCTGGAGGATTTCGGGATCGCGCCGGTGGAGGCCATGGCCTCCGGGGCTCCTGTGATTGGCTTGGGCCGCGGCGGATTGCTCGACAGCGTTCGTTGTGCGGCCCGTGGCGACGCTCAGCCCACGGGTGTGTTGTTCCCTGAGCAGACCCCCGCTTCGGTGGTGCAGGCAGTGGAGTGGTTCGAACAGCGCCAGCTTTGGCGTGATTTGGCTCCCGAACAGTTGCGGCAGTGGGCTGAGCGCTTCAGGCCAGAGGCCTTTGCGTCTCGGTTTGAGACGTTGGTGCAACAGGCTTGGGAAGACCACTGTTCGGCCTGTGCCGTTGCGGCGAGTGACCCTGCCGACCTGCCCCAGTTGGGCCCTTGCGGTTGAGTAGAATGAGACCCATGGGAGACAAGTTGGTCAATGCGCCGCGTCGTCTTGTGTTTCCCGCCAGTGGCGCCGTTTTGAGGAGAAAGGCAAGTCGCCGCCACCTCGCGTTACTGGAAGCCCCGCCCTCGAAACTGTCGGCCAGGGCCTTGGTGCGTCAGCAGAGCACGACGGGCAGAAGTCTGAAGCGCACCGGTGATGTGGTGTTTGCGCTTTCGGCGTTGCTGTTGGGTGCTCCGGTGTTTCTGCTGTTGGCCGTGCTGGTGAAGGTCAGTTCACCTGGCCCCGTGTTTTACGTGCAGCGCAGGGTTGGCCGGGGCTATCGCCATTTCGGTTGCATCAAATTCCGCACCATGCGTCCTGATGCTGATCGGGTGTTGGCGAGTGTGCTGGCGTCGTCGCCAGCCATGCAGGAAGAGTTTGAGCGTGATTTCAAGCTGCGTGAGGATCCACGCATCACGCCCATCGGTCGTTTTTTGCGTCGTTCGAGCCTTGATGAGCTGCCGCAGTTCATCAACGTGCTCCGCGGTGAGATGAGTGTGGTCGGCCCGCGTCCAATCGTGGACAAGGAAATTGATCGCTACGGCCCCTATATGGATGAAGTCTTGGCTGTGCGTCCCGGCCTGACTGGCCTTTGGCAGGTCAGTGGCCGGAACAATCTCAGCTATGCCAAACGGGTTCGCCTTGATGTGGCCTATGCCAGGGGGCGTTCATTCCTTTTGGATTTGGCGATCGTTCTGCGCACCTTTGGGGTCTTGCTGCTGCCCATGGATCGCGGTGCCTATTGAGGGGTCATCCTCTGGTGGCGACTTCAATCTGCGTGAAGATCACCGCCATTGGCCCCAGCAACCAGAGTGCTGCCAGCCGTCGACTGAGCAGCAGGATGCGGGCCACAGCGGCAGTATCGGCGCCTGGCTGATCAGCCGCTAACAGGGGTTTGTCGACCCAGCGATCGCCGTAGCGGTTGCGCCCACCGAGACACACACCGGTGCAGTGGGCAAAGATCGCCTCGGCCCTTCCGGCATTGGGGGAGGGATCCGGCTCCCCGTCGCGCTCGGCCGCCTTCACCAGCTCTGGCCAGCGCGTCCAGGGTTGACTCACCAAAGGCAGGGTCACCATCACCAGCCGGCAAGGCAGCCAAACCATGAGGTCATCGAGCCGTGCCCCAGCGGTGCCAAGCCAGCGCAGTCGATCGCGCTTGTAGCCGAGCATCGAATCCAATGTGCTGGCGGCTTTGAAGCCCCAGGCAAGGGCTAAGGGCCCCGGTCCTGTAGGGAAGAGGCTCCATGTCAGCAGGCCGAGCAGCATCCAGAACAGAGGAGCGAACAGGCCGTCCACGCTGTTTTCAGCGGCTGTTTCTGCTGCCGCACGCAGGATTTCGTTGCTGTTGAGATCGCGTGTGTCACGGCCCACGATCCACTTCAAGCGTTGTCTGGCGAGTGCCTCATCGTTGCGGTTGAGGGCTTCAAGCACCGCTTTGACCGCCTGCTCCAGGCTGCGCCCGGCCAAGGCACTGGCCAAACCAATGACGAGCAGGGATTGAAAAGGAACCATCAACCAGGTGGCTTCATCCATCCACCGCCCAAGCGCCAGTTGTTCCACCCACCAGCCACACAGTGCGCTGGCTCCCACCATCACAACGGTGATCACTCCTCCGCCAAGGCGAAGCTTCCAAGCGGTGTCCCCAGCCCATCGTTCCGCGAGCAGGCGAAGCCGTTGAATCCACCAACCCATCACCATCACCGGGTGGGTCCAGCTCATGGGATCACCGATCAGTCGATCCAGCAGAACGGCCAACAGCACCGTCGTTGCGGCCAGCAAGCTGGAGTTGGGATTCATGGCGTCGCTTGGGCAGGCCTTGGGGCTTGTAGGAGCGCGAGGCAGAGGAATCCCGCCATCACGAGCGGCAGGGCAGCGCCGAGCGACAGCAGCTGACAGATCAGCCCAAGACCGATGCTCCCCACGACCCCCCCAATGGCTCCCGATCGCAACAGCACCTGCCAGCGCAAGGGTGCATCGCCCAAGGATTTGAGCTGATCCACCAAGGCCGCATCACTGGCAGCTACCAAGGCACCAATGGGAATAAACAGCAGCACGGCGACGAGCGGCGGCAGGGGTGTCTGGGTGAGCAGCAGTAGGCCAGCGATCAGTAAGTAGCGCCAGGCTTGATGCATGCCAGGCAGCAGCCCTACTGCGGTACGCCCGAATCCATAGGCAGCTAGCACCATGGCGAAGTCGAAGCATTTGCCTCCGTCCACCTGACGGACCCAGAGGGCTAGTAACGCAAACAAACCGCCCAACACCAGACCCTGCAGCATGCAGCGAGGATCGAATGGAAGACGCTGCGGGAGAGGGCTTGGAACAGGTTCTGGAGACTGTTCCCCCCGGGCTGCCACACCTGTCATCGGTAACAACAGCAGGAGTGCCGGCAAAAACTGACGAATGGCTGGAAACAGCAGGGCCGCCAGGAGGTTGCCCACCAGGGTGCCCATGTCCTGGCCACGCCGCAGCCGTTGCATCGTCGTGTTGGAGCTGCTCAGAAGCCGGCGCTCGATGGGGAGTGTGGAGACTTCACGGCCGAAACCGAATAGCACAACGGCGGCGTAACAACCCAGTAATGGCCATGTCTGACTAGCCGTTTTGGGGCCAATGCTCAAGCTGATGGCAATCAGGAGCACCACCGCCAGCAGTTGCAGGCCATAGCCCTTGGGATGCCGTTTGAGTTGCAGCAGAAGGGGGAGCGCCCCAAGGGCGGGTAGCAGGCTGTTGAGCAGGGGGGAGGGCGTCAATCCGCTCACCATCCAGGCCGTTGCCGCCAGGGTGAGATTGCCCCCGGCCTGCGTGGTGCCCAAGAGCAGGGAAGGCGCAGCACTCCGGAGCTTCGGCATTGATGCAGAACCAGGGGGACGAAAGACCATGTCTCCACCTTGGCCACAACGGCCTTGGTCTGCAGCAGGGGGTTGAAACGTTCAGGCCAGGCTCTCGCTGCCCAGTCGCTGTTTGGGGTGGAGGGAGAGGTGGGGCGTCTGCCCCACCTCCACGGATGCGCTAAGCGCGATCAGGCGGATTTCAGCCAGCTGAACATGGAGCGCAGGCCGGTGCCCACTTTTTCGATCGGATGCTCGGCATCGCGGTCGCGGATCTTCTTCATCTCAGGCTTGCCGGCCTCACACTCGGCAACGAAGTTGCGGGCGAAGGTGCCGTCTTGGATGTCGGCCAGCACACGCTTCATTTCCGCCTTGGTGTCGGCGGTGATCAGGCGGGGGCCACTGACGTAGTCGCCGTATTCAGCGGTGTTGGAGATGGAATCGCGCATGGCGGTGAGGCCGCCTTTCACCATCAGGTCAACAATCAGCTTCACTTCGTGCAGGCACTCGAAGTAGGCCAGCTCGGGCTGATAACCAGCTTCCACCAGGGTTTCGAAACCAGCTTTCACCAGCTCGGACAAACCACCGCAAAGCACGGCTTGCTCGCCGAACAGGTCGGTTTCGGTTTCTTCCTTGAAATTGGTTTCGAGGATGCCGGCACGGGTACCGCCAATGCCTTTGGCGTAGGCCATGGCCAGGCCGCGGGCGTTACCGGAGGCGTCCTGCTCGATCGCGAACAGAGCGGGCACACCCTGACCGTTTTGGTACTCCCAGCGGACGGTGTGACCAGGACCCTTGGGGGCGATCATCACCACGTCCACATCGGCGGGAGGCTTGATCAGCTCAAAGCGGATGTTGAAGCCGTGGGCGAAGCTGAGCACCTTGCCAGCGCTGAGGTGCGGAGCAATTTCCTTGTCGTAGACGTCCTTCTGGAATTCGTCGGGCAGCAGCACCATGATCCAGTCGGCCTTGGCGGACGCATCCGCAACGCTCAACACCTCCAGGCCGTCGGCCTTGGCTTTCTCAGCAGAGCGGCTGCCTTCGTAGAGGCCCACCACGACGTTCACGCCGCTGTCCTTCAGGTTCAGAGCGTGGGCATGGCCCTGGGAGCCATAGCCGATGATCGCCACGGTCTTGCCGTTGAGCAGACCGAGATCGGCGTCGGAGTCGTAGAAGAGCTGGGCCATCCGGGCTGGATCGTTGCGCGTAGTGACGATCGAGCTTACGCAAGCGTCGGCACTGGACCCGCCCAGAGGGATCAGGCGTCGTTGGGATGGGCAATCACGCGATCGATCAGGCCGTAGTTCTTGGCGTCTTCAGCGCTGAGGAAATAGTCGCGGTCAGTGTCCTTCTCGATTTTCTCGAAGCTTTGGCCGGTCATGTCAGCCATGGAGCGGTTGAGCATCTCCTTGATGCGCAGAATCTCGCGGGCTTCGATTTCGATGTCGCTGGCTTGGCGCTGGGCTGTGCCCCCCAAAGGTTGGTGGATCATGATCCGGCTGTGGGGCAGGGCGAGGCGCTTGCCTTTGGTGCCTGCGCCCAGCAGAAAGGCGCCCATGGAAGCGGCCAGTCCCACGCAGATGGTGACCACGTCACTCTTCACGTACTGCATGGTGTCGTAGATGGCCAAGCCGGCCGTTACCGATCCACCGGGTGAGTTGATGTACAGGTAGATCGGCTTGCTGCTGTCCTCGGAATCGAGATACAGCATCTGAGCCACCAGGCTGTTGGCCACCGCATCGTTGACCTCGGACCCAAGGAACAGGATGCGCTCAACGCCAAGACGGGTATAGATGTCGACCCAGCGCTCCATCTGGCTGCCGGGGAGGCGGTAAGGAACGCTGGGAGTACCGATCGGCATGGGTTCGGTGGGGTGAAGGGAGAAAAGAAGCGGAACGAAGAAGAGGGTTTGGAGGAGCCTTGGCTCAGACCGCCTGGCTCGGCAGCTCCTTACGACTGGTGAGGACGCGATCAATCAGGCCGTACTCAACAGCCTGTTGGGGGTTGAGATAGCTCATGCGGTCGGAATCCTGGGAGAGCTGCTCAACGCTGCGGCCGGTATTCGCTGCCAGGATTTCCAGCATCGAACGCTTGTTCTGGAGCACTTCCTTGGCTCGGATCTGGATGTCCGTGGCTTGACCACGTGCGCCGCTTCGCGGTTGGTGGAGCACGATTGAGGAGTGGGGAAGGGCGGCCCTTTGGCCCTTCGTGCCTGCGGAAAGGATGACCGCTGCGGTGCCCATGGCCTGACCGATGCAGATGGTGTGC
>JAAZVJ010000077.1 GCA_018623675.1 Synechococcus sp. HW_metabat.54
AGCCTCTGGGCTGCTCCGGATTCCGTCACAATGATCCTGAAGGCGCGTTTCAGGTCGTTGTGACGGCTCCAGTTCTCATTGATAGTCACTGCCACATCGTTTTCCGCAATTTCGAGGAAGACATCGATGCGGTGGCAGCTCGCTGGCGGGATGCCGGGGTTGTGTCTCTTCTCCATGCCTGCGTTGAGCCGGCCGAGATTCCAGCCATTCGGGCTTTGGCAGACCGGTTCCCGGAGATGCGCTATTCCGTCGGTGTTCATCCGCTGGATACCGAGCATTGGCGGGATGACACGGTGGCGGTACTGCGCCGGGCCGCTCTGGAGGATGATCGGGTGGTCGCCATCGGCGAACTCGGTCTCGATCTCTTCCGAGACAAAAATCTCGAGGAGCAGCTTGCTGTGCTGCGTCCTCAATTGGATTTGGCGGTGGAGCTGAACCTGCCGGTGATCATTCACTGCCGGGATGCCGCTGAGCCGATGCTTGAGGAACTGCGGGCCCGAAAGGCGCTGGGCCGTTGTCCCGGAGGGGTGATGCACTGCTGGGGTGGCACCCCCGCTGAAATGCACCAGTTCCTCGACCTCGGCTTCTACATCAGCTTCAGCGGCACTGTCACCTTTCCCAAGGCGGAGCCCACCCACGACTGCGCTCGTCAAGTGCCGGACGATCGCTTCTTGGTGGAAACCGATTGCCCTTTCTTGGCCCCCGTGCCACGGCGTGGCAAGCGCAATGAACCTGCCTATGTCACTGCAGTGGCAGCCAAGGTGGCTGAACTTAGGGAGCAGAGCCTTGAATCTGTTGCAGCCACTAGCACCGCAAACGCAAGACGTCTGTTTGGGTTGCCTTGACCTCTCTCTCCAGGCCTGTCAAGTCCGCTTGGCTTGGATGCAACACCCTGAAGTGTAAGATGGTTCATTGGCCTGGCCAAGTTGCGTGTTAAGCGCCTTGGCTCCCAGAAGAGTCCATTGTCTTCCGGTGCATTGACGACGTCTGCCGTTCTGTCCCGAGATCTCTGAAGCCCAGCTGCGGCAGCCTTTCTCCGCTAAGGAGAGGGTTGTGGTCGGCTGGGCATTCCTGGTTTCGAGGGATGCACGTTCTGACGTTCAGGCCTTTTGTCCCCACTTTTTTCTGCAGGTCTCCGCATGAGCAGCAGCGCGATTCAGGTCGCCAAGACCGCCACCTACCTGCCCGATTTGGTAGAGGTGCAGCGGGCCAGCTTTAAGTGGTTTCTTGACAAGGGTCTGATCGAGGAGCTTGAGAGCTTCTCGCCGATCACTGACTACACCGGCAAGCTCGAGCTGCATTTCGTCGGCAGCGAGTACCGGCTGAAGCGTCCTCGCCACGACGTGGAAGAGGCGAAGCGTCGCGACGCCACCTTCGCCTCACAGATGTATGTGACTTGCCGCCTGGTCAACAAGGAGACCGGCGAGATCAAGGAACAGGAGGTGTTCATCGGTGAACTGCCGCTGATGACCGAGCGCGGCACGTTCATCATCAACGGCGCAGAGCGCGTGATCGTGAACCAGATCGTGCGCAGTCCTGGTGTCTATTTCAAAGATGAAATGGACAAGAACGGCCGTCGTACCTACAACGCCAGCGTGATCCCTAACCGGGGTGCCTGGCTGAAGTTCGAAACCGATAAAAACGACCTGCTGCATGTGCGGGTCGATAAGACCCGAAAGATCAATGCCCACGTGCTGATGCGCGCCATGGGTCTGTCGGATAACGATGTGATCGACAAGCTCCGCCACCCGGAGTACTACAAAAAGTCGATCGAAGCCGCCAACGACGAAGGCATCAGCTCTGAAGATCAGGCACTGCTTGAGCTCTACAAAAAGCTGCGTCCCGGTGAACCCCCTTCTGTTAGTGGCGGTCAGCAGCTGTTGCAGACCCGCTTCTTCGATCCCAAGCGCTACGACCTCGGTCGCGTTGGTCGCTACAAGATCAATAAAAAGCTGCGTCTCACCATCCCCGACTCGGTGCGCACCCTCACCCACGAGGACGTGCTCTCCACCCTCGATTACCTGATCAACCTGGAACTTGATGTCGGCGGCGCCAGCCTCGATGACATTGACCACCTCGGCAATCGCCGTGTGCGCTCCGTTGGTGAGCTTCTTCAGAACCAGGTGCGCGTGGGCCTGAATCGCCTAGAGCGGATCATCAAAGAGCGCATGACCGTTGGTGAGACTGATTCCCTCACCCCTGCGCAGCTGGTCAACCCCAAGCCTCTGGTGGCGGCAATCAAGGAGTTCTTCGGCTCCAGCCAGCTGAGCCAGTTCATGGATCAGACCAATCCCCTGGCTGAGCTCACCCACAAGCGCCGCATCTCGGCCCTCGGCCCAGGTGGTCTCACCCGTGAGCGTGCTGGCTTCGCTGTGCGCGACATCCACCCCTCGCACTACGGCCGTCTTTGCCCGATTGAGACACCGGAAGGTCCGAACGCTGGTCTGATCAATTCTCTGGCCACCCACGCACGGGTCAACGAGTACGGCTTCATCGAGACCCCCTTCTGGAAGGTGGAAAACGGCGTGGTGCTCAAGCAGGGCGACCCCATCTATTTGTCTGCCGACCTGGAAGACGAGTGCCGTGTTGCTCCAGGTGACGTGGCCACCGACTCTGATGGCCGCATCCTTGCCGACCTGATTCCTGTGCGTTACCGCCAGGACTTCGAGAAGGTTCCCCCGGAGCAGGTGGATTACGTGCAGCTTTCACCGGTTCAGGTGATCTCTGTCGCGACGTCGCTGATTCCTTTCCTCGAGCACGACGATGCCAACCGTGCCCTGATGGGTTCGAACATGCAGCGTCAGGCCGTGCCGCTTCTGCGTCCTGAGCGCCCCCTTGTGGGCACCGGTCTGGAGACCCAGGTGGCTCGCGACTCCGGCATGGTGCCCATCTCTCGGGTGAATGGCACCGTCACCTTTGTGGATGCCACTGCGATCGTGGTGCGCGACGAGGAAGGCGTCGATCACACCCACTTCCTGCAGAAGTACCAGCGTTCCAACCAAGACACCTGTCTGAATCAGCGGCCGATCGTGCGTCAGGGCGATCCTGTGATCGTTGGTCAGGTGCTGGCCGATGGCTCCGCTTGCGAAGGCGGTGAAATCGCCCTTGGCCAGAACGTGCTGATCGCCTACATGCCTTGGGAGGGCTACAACTACGAGGACGCCATCCTCGTGAGTGAGCGCCTGGTCAACGACGACCTCTACACCTCGGTGCACATCGAGAAGTACGAGATCGAAGCACGCCAAACCAAGCTTGGGCCCGAGGAAATCACCCGTGAGATCCCCAACGTTGCGGAGGAAAGCCTTGGCAACCTTGATGAGATGGGCATCATCCGCATCGGTGCTTTCGTGGAAAGCGGCGACATCCTGGTGGGCAAGGTGACCCCCAAGGGTGAATCTGATCAGCCCCCCGAAGAGAAGCTGCTGCGCGCGATCTTCGGTGAGAAGGCGCGCGATGTGCGCGATAACTCCCTGCGGGTTCCCAGCACCGAGCGCGGCCGTGTTGTCGACGTGCGCATCTACACCCGTGAACAGGGTGATGAGTTGCCGCCTGGCGCAAACATGGTGGTGCGCGTCTATGTGGCCCAGCGCCGCAAGATTCAAGTCGGCGACAAGATGGCTGGCCGTCACGGCAACAAGGGCATCATCAGCCGCATCCTTCCTCGCGAAGACATGCCCTACCTGCCGGATGGCACCCCGGTCGACATCGTTCTCAACCCCCTGGGTGTGCCGAGCCGCATGAATGTGGGTCAGGTGTTCGAGCTTTTGATGGGCTGGGCTGCCTCCAACCTTGACTGCCGCGTGAAGGTGGTGCCCTTCGATGAGATGTATGGCGCTGAAAAGTCACAGCAGACCGTCGAAGCGTTCTTGAAGGAAGCTGCCAGCCAGCCTGGAAAGGATTGGATTTACAACCCCGATTCCCCCGGCAAGCTGATGCTCACCGATGGCCGCACCGGCGAGCCCTTTGACCAGCCCGTGGCCGTGGGCTATTCCCACTTCCTCAAGTTGGTGCACTTGGTGGACGACAAGATCCACGCCCGCTCCACCGGCCCCTACTCCCTGGTCACCCAGCAGCCTCTCGGCGGTAAGGCCCAGCAAGGCGGTCAGCGTCTGGGTGAAATGGAAGTGTGGGCCCTTGAGGCCTACGGCGCTGCCTACACCCTGCAGGAACTGCTTACGGTCAAGTCCGATGACATGCAGGGCCGTAACGAAGCCCTCAACGCCATCGTCAAAGGCAAGCCAATCCCCCGGCCTGGTACGCCCGAGTCCTTCAAGGTGCTCATGCGCGAACTCCAGTCCCTGGGTCTGGACATCGCAGTGTTCACCGACGAAGGCAAGGAAGTGGATCTGATGCAAGACGTGAACCCCCGCCGGAGCACGCCGAGCAGGCCCACCTACGAATCCCTCGGAGTCGCGGATTACGACGAGGACTGACGGATCAACGAACGAACCGAATAACCCCTTCTTTCTTCCCTAACCGTCAATGACCAACAGCAACCTCCGCACCGAAAACCACTTCGACTACGTCAAGATCACGCTCGCATCACCCGACCGGGTGATGGAGTGGGGTCAGCGCACCCTCCCCAATGGCCAGGTGGTGGGTGAGGTCACCAAGCCCGAGACCATCAACTACCGCACGCTCAAGCCCGAAATGGACGGGCTGTTCTGCGAAAAGATCTTTGGTCCCTCAAAGGATTGGGAATGCCACTGCGGTAAGTACAAGCGGGTGCGCCACCGCGGCATTGTCTGCGAGCGCTGCGGTGTGGAGGTCACCGAGAGCCGGGTGCGACGTCACCGCATGGGCTTCATCAAGTTGGCTGCCCCGGTGTCCCATGTTTGGTACCTGAAGGGCATCCCCAGCTATGTGGCCATCCTGCTCGACATGCCCCTGCGGGATGTGGAGCAGATTGTGTACTTCAACTGCTACACAGTTCTCGATCCCGGCGATCACAAAGATCTCAAGTACAAGCAGCTGCTCACGGAAGACGAGTGGCTGGAGATTGAAGACGAGATCTACGCCGAAGATTCCGAAATCGAGAACGAGCCCGTTGTTGGTATCGGGGCCGAGGCTCTCAAGCAATTGCTTGAAGATCTCAACCTGGAAGAGGTCGCCGAGCAGCTGCGCGAAGAGATCGCCGGCAGCAAGGGTCAGAAGCGAGCCAAGTTGATCAAGCGCCTGCGCGTGATCGACAACTTCATCGCCACCAATGCCCGTCCTGAGTGGATGGTGCTGGATGTGATCCCGGTGATTCCACCCGACCTGCGCCCGATGGTGCAGCTCGATGGTGGTCGTTTCGCCACCTCCGACCTCAACGATCTCTATCGCCGTGTGATCAACCGGAACAACCGGTTGGCTCGTCTTCAGGAGATCCTGGCTCCCGAAATCATCGTCCGCAACGAGAAGCGGATGCTGCAGGAAGCCGTTGATGCCTTGATCGACAACGGTCGTCGTGGCCGCACCGTGGTGGGTGCCAACAACCGTCCGCTCAAGTCGCTCAGCGACATCATCGAGGGCAAGCAAGGGCGCTTC
>JAAZVJ010000078.1 GCA_018623675.1 Synechococcus sp. HW_metabat.54
ACCACAAAACCAGCACCGGAATCCCCCTCAACCCGCTGGACCATCACACGCGAACGCATCTGAACGCCAGCTGCGCGGGCCGCCGTTTGCAGGCAGTGGATGACGGCCTCGGACCGGTTCTGCTCAGGAAACATGCGGCCATCAGGCTCCTCCACCAGAGCGAGGCCATGGTCGTCAAACCAAGCGATGGCATCACCGCAGGCAAAGCGACTGAACGGACCACGCAGCGGGCGGCTCCCACGGGGGTAATGGGTCGCAAGCTCCCGGGGATCCCAGCAGGCATGGGTGACATTGCATCGCCCTCCGCCACTGATTCGCACTTTTTGAAGAGGCTCTGGTGTTCCCTCCAGCACCAGAACCCTCTTCACTCCCTGCTCAGCAGCGGTGATAGCTGCCATGTAACCCGCAGGGCCACCACCGACGACGATCAAATCAAAGGGAGGGCTGGAAACGTAGGGCGACTCCGTTGTTGCAGAACCGTTTTCCAGTGGGTTTGGGGCCGTCATTGAACACATGGCCCTGGTGACCACCGCAACGACTGCAGTGGTACTCGGTGCGGGGAATGATCAACTTGAAATCTATCTTCGTGGCGATCGCTCCAGGCAACCCCTGCCAAAAGCTGGGCCAACCCGTGCCGCTATCGAACTTGGCAGCGGAAGAAAACAGGGGCTGATCGCAGCCGGCGCAATGGAAGGTGCCAGACCGCTTCTCGTTGTTGAGCGGGCTTGTAAACGGTGGTTCCGTCCCTTCTTGACGCAACACCCGATACGCCTCAGGGGAGAGGCGCCGTTTCCACTCCGCATCGCTGAGATCCCAGGCACTGTCCTTTGCTTTCGAGGCCGCCAAAACCTGCTCTGGAGCCCGGAACACGCCAACGGATCCGGCGAAAGCACCCACCAAGAGGGTGCGACGGCTGAGCAACCAGTGCTGAAGAGTTGGAGACATCAGATGACAACACCCTGATCAAGACATCTGTTCTAAGGGGCGCTCAAGACGACACGTGACGTGCCGGAGGAAGATTGGAAGCATGCCGTCTTCACCACCTGACGATCGAGACGTCGGTCCAATCCCGGCCTGGCGATTCAGCGTGGCTCCGATGCTCGACTGCACGGATCGTCACTTCCGCGTGCTGATGCGCCAAATCAGCAGGCGGGCCCTGCTGTATTCCGAAATGGTGGTCGCTCAAGCGCTGCACCACACCAAGCGTCGGGAACGGTTGTTGGATTTCGATCCAATCGAGCACCCCATTGCTCTGCAGATTGGAGGTGACAACCCCGAGCTCCTCGCGGAAGCCACACGCATGGCTGCCGACTGGGGATACGACGAGATCAATCTGAACGTGGGTTGTCCCAGTCCGAGGGTGAAAGCGGGCAACTTCGGCGCCTGTTTGATGGCCGAGCCCCAGCAAGTGGCCCGCTGCGTCGAGGCGATGGCGAACGCCTCAACGCTTCCTGTCACGGTGAAACACCGGGTGGGCATCGATCATCTCGACAACGATCAACTGCTGCAGGGATTTGTCGACCAAGTGGCCGCGGCTGGAGCCTCTCGTTTTGCTGTTCACGCCCGCAAGGCCTGGTTAGAGGGGCTTGATCCCAAACAAAACCGCACCATTCCGCCGTTGCAATACGAGCGAGTCATTGCCCTGAAGCAACGACGGCCTGATCTCACCATCGAACTCAATGGTGGGTTGGATACCCCTGAGCAATGCCTCGACGCCCTTCGGAACTGCGATGGGGCCATGGTGGGCAGAGCTGCGTATGCCCATCCCTTGCGCTGGGGCTGCATTGACCAGCTGGTTTATGGCGAGCCCGAACGAACTGTGCGTGCCTCAGATGTGGTGTTGGGCCTGATCCCTCATGCCCAAGCCCACTTAGATCGAGGCGGACGCATCTGGGATCTCTGCCGACACTTGGTGCAACTCGTGGAGGGTGTACCGGGAGCACGGCACTGGCGACACAACCTTGGCGTCAATGCACAACGCAAGGGTGCCGATCTTGCTGTGCTGGAGGAAGCTGCCCGGCAACTCCTGGATGCCGGGCTCTAAGGCCAACAAACAACGCCAGATCAGGTCGACTTCAGCCTTCAGCGCCGCCGTAACCGCCGTAGCTGTCACCACCGCCATAGCTGCTGCCACCGCCGTAGCTATCGCCTTGAGGAGCACCACCGCGACGGCGACGGCTGCGACCAGCCTCATACTCACTGCCCTGACCACCGCCACCGCCGTAACTACGGTCTTCCCAACCACGGGCCCCGGAACCACCGCCGTAACCGCCGCCACCATCGGAGCCGCCACCGCGATAACCGCCGCCGCCGCCACCGCCATAGCCACCACGGCCACCACCGCCGCCGTAGCCGCCTCCACCGCCATAACCACCCCCACCTCCACGGCGAGGAGCGCTACCACGGGGCTCAGCTTTGTTGATGCGAAGGGGGCGACCCATCAGCTCAACGCCTTGCAGAGCATCAATTGCAGCTGTTTCCATCGCTTCATCGGCCATTTCGATGAAGGCAAATCCCCGCTTCCGGCCAGTGTCCCGCTCGAGAGGCAGGGCGCAGTTTGTGACCTCTCCATGGGCCGCAAACAATTCAATGATGTCTTCCTGCTCTGCGCGGAAGGGCAGATTGCCGACGAAAATGCTCACTTTCCTATTGGACCGTTGATGAAGAAGGCCGATGGGACCTAACCAGCCATCGGTTCATGGTCCCAAGAGGAATCAATGGCCTTTGGCTACCTCAGCGTAGACCCAATAAGGCAGTTTGATTGCAACCGTTTCAAGCCAATCGCTGTTGCCAGAGGTTCAACTGTTCTTCAACGCGCACGAAACCGGTACCACCCTCACTCACCCGGGCAGCCACCACCTGACGTGGTGCCAAAGCCTCAAACAAATCAGCCTCGAAGGCGGGATGGAACGACTTCCATTGTTCAAGGCTGAGATCCAGCAGCAAGACACCATCCTGCAAACAACGCTTCACGACGGCACCGACCATTTGATAGGCCTCACGGAACGGCACACCCCGGGCCACCAGATAATCGGCCACATCGGTGGCGTTGGAAAAATCGGATCCCACAGCACGTTCCAAACGCTCAGGACGAAATTCCACACCCTCCTCCATCAGGATCGCCATCGCCTCCAAGCAATCAGAGGTGGTGCGCACTGCATCAAACAGTGCTTCCTTGTCTTCCTGGAAATCCTTGTTGTAAGCCAAGGGAAGTCCCTTGATCATCGTCAACAGTCCTTGGAGATGACCAAAGACGCGTCCGCATTTACCCCGCACCAATTCAGGCACATCAGGATTCTTCTTCTGAGGCATGAGGCTGCTGCCAGTGGCACAGCGGTCGCTGAGTCGCACAAACCCGCATTCCTCACTAGCCCAAAAAATCACTTCCTCAGCCAGGCGACTGAGGTGCACCATCACCAACGAGGCTGCGGCAGCGAACTCCACCGCAAAGTCACGATCGCTGACCGCATCGAGGCTGTTGGCGTAGATACCGTCAAAACCCAAGGCAGCCGCAGTGCTGCGTCGGTTGATGGGAACCGGAGTGCCTGCAAGAGCAGCTGCCCCGAGGGGACAACAGTTCACACGACCACGCACGTCACAAAAACGCTGGCGATCTCGCTCGAGCATTTCCACATAGGCGAGAAGGTGGTGGGCCAAACAGACGGGTTGGGCCCGCTGCAGATGGGTGTAGCCGGGAATCAGGGTGGTGCGCTGCGCCAGGGCTTGGGCCAGCAGGGCCCGTTGAAACCGCAACACTCCTGCATCCAAGTCATCCAGGCGCCGTCGCAGCCACAGGCGCAAATCGGTACCCACCTGATCGTTGCGACTGCGGCCGGTGTGCAGCTTCTTGCCAACCGGACCTAGCAACGCAATCAGACGCCGCTCGACCGCGAAATGCACATCCTCGTCAGCCAAACCAGGCTGAAAACTCCCCGCGGCGGCTTCACTCCGGATCGTCTCCAAACCGGTACAAAGCTGATCAGCCTCATCAGCACTAATCACGCCGCATTCCGCAAGCATGCGGGCATGGGCGATGGAACCGTCGAGGTCCTCCTGCAGAAGCGTGATGTCAAAACCGATGGAGGCATTGAAACGCTCAATCGCAGGATGAAGGCCCTGATCAAAACGATCGCTCCATGTGGCGGAGCCTCCGCCCGTCACTCCCCCAGCCATACCGTCATCTCAACGCTGCGTGCCATCAGCTTGTCAGGCCACGGGCGCGCCCTCGGATGCACGCTTCAAGACAACGGCCTGGGAACAGACGGCAACATCACGGCCTCAGGCACCTTCAAAACCACCATCGAGGCGTCATCCTCCAATTGGCGATCCATGCCGACGAATCGATCCAAACGGGTGAACAGCTGATCAAGGATTCCCTGGGAACCCATGCCGGAACGGCAAGCCGCTTCAAGACTCCGAATCAGCCGCTCCTCATCAAAGCGATCGCCGGCGATGCCAGGGGCCTCGGTCACCCCATCGGTGTAATAGAGCAGCACATCCCCTGGCTCCAGCACCACTTCGCCACAGCCGTACTCGGCTTCCGACTGCAAACCGATCAGTAATCCAGGCGCATCCAAACGACGAATCCTGCGCTGCTGAGCACGCCAAATCAACGGGGGATTGTGGGCTGCATTGGCATAACGCAATCGACGGCTGCGGGGATCGAAATCGGAATAGAAGAGCGTGACGAAGCGATGGGATTGGGCCAGATCCTCCTGGGCCAATTGGTTGAGGTCGTGAAGGATGCGATCCGGGGGCAACCCGCTCAACACCTCAGCCCGCAACATGCCCCGCAACATGGTCATCAACAAACCGGCCGGCACGCCTTTCCCCATCACATCTCCCATCACCAAAGCCCAGCGACCGCGCTCTCGGCGTCGCCCCATCAGCTCGGGACGGGTGGGAATGAAGTCGTAGTAATCGCCTCCCACCTGAAAAGCCGGACGGCAGCGAGCTGCCAGTTCGACGCCCTCAATGACCGGGCAATGGTCCGGCAAGAGCTGGGCTTGAATTTCGGCGCCGATGCTGAGCTGACGATCCACCCGCTCATGGCGACGGGCCTCCTGCAGCATCAGATCATGCTCAACCGCCACACCCGTGAGGTCAGCGACCAACTGCACATTGCGACGATGCACGTCGCTCCAAACCAACGGGCCGGAGCTGCTGAACACATACAAACGACCCCATTGGCGTCCGCGAGCCACCAATGAGGTCGCAAACAATCCAGCCCGACCCAGATGACGCTGCACCAGATGGTCAAGAGCCAGAACCTGGCGCTCATCGCATCCGAAGCCTTCGACCTTGCCTCGATCAAACGCTGCGATCTGCCGGAGCAACTCTGTCGAGCGCTGATCCGGCAGCATCTGCAACTGCTCACGCCAGATCTTTCCCTCGGCGGTGAACGGCACCAGC
>JAAZVJ010000079.1 GCA_018623675.1 Synechococcus sp. HW_metabat.54
AGCTCCAGAAACGTGCGGCCCCACATCGGTCCGTCTGGCTCATCCAGGTCCACTCCAAGGTGATGGGCCTCATCCGCAATGGCCAGCAGGTCGCCCCCTCCCCAGCGCTGTAAGTCGTTGCGAAGCGCCTCCAATTGGCGGCCAGCGGCCTGGTAGGTGATCAACCAGCCGTCTGCCATCTGCAGGGTCTTGGGGTGGATCGGTTCCACGGACCAGGTCTCTAACCGCAGTCCCAGCCGTTCGGCGGCCCCACTCCATTGGCGCAGGATTGACGTGCGGTGACAGAACACGACGAAGCGGCCCAGCTTTCCTTCCTGTTGCATGGCCTGGAAGCCCAACAGGGCCCCGAGGGTTTTGCCTGCTCCTGGCCCGGCATGCACCAGGACGTCTCGGCCTTTGGCGCTGGCGGGATCGAGGCGGCGCCGGAGCAATTGGATCAATTGCTGTTGCCACAGCCGTGGCCGGATGCGGGGTTGCTCCGCCTCGGAACCCAATTGGAACGACGTTGAGGCGATGGTGCCCACCAACAAGATGAGTCTTTCTAACCATTCCAAACCGGTCAGGCACCCCTAACTTCCGGCCATCAGCCCACGGGCGCGTTCCTCTTGTGCCATGGCCCGACGACACCTCACACCCGGATCCAATCCACGACAGCGGCAGTGGTTGGAGCTGTGTTGGAGCTCAGATTGCGACATTGACCCCCTGATTCTTCGCGCGCGCCAGTTCCGTCACCAGGGCCAACGGGAGTTGGCCCTGGCTTTGGAGCAGGAGTTGATGCCGTTGGTTTGAAGCCCTTCCCTAAATCGCTTCGGCGTGGTTGGCCAACAGGCGCTCCACTTCGTCGAGACCCTCTTCAGCCGCTTGGTGCGCTTTCTCAAAATTGCCTTCAGCGCTTTCGAGAAGCTGGGCGGCACAGCGATCGAGCAGATCGTCTCGTTGATCCATCAGTACACCGAGTAACTCGGACTCGATGATGGATTGCACGGCCTGGCGTTGCAGGTGCTGGTTGCTGGCTTCCTCAAACGTGCCTTGCACCAACTCTTGGATAAACAGGCGATGCACCTCACTGCTGCGCAGGAAGCTTTCGGTGGCGTTGATGATGCCGTCCACCAGGGTGCGATCGGGTTCAGATCCCTGATCCGCCAGTTTGAATTCCCAATCCAAGTGGCGGCGTTGCCAGCCAGCCGCATGGAGGCTGGGCATCACGGTTTGGGTAAACGTGTCGACCGACATTTCATAGATGCGCTCGGCGAGGCGTTCACACCACTCACGACCGTGGGCGTTCAACACGGTTTCCATCGCCGCGCGCTCCACGGCATGGCCGCCGTGGTGGCTATGGCAAACGCCATCAGGACATTCGATCGCCGAAAGGCCCATGGGACTTGGGTGGAGATTCTTTTGGCTTAGCCAAACGGGCCTGATCACCACGCAATCTTCAGGAAAGCTGCGGTAAGCGTTTGGGCGACCCCGTAATCTCGCTTGGGTCGGCGGCGTCATGATCTTGCCCAGACTCTTAATACCTGTTGAGACAGCAGCGGCGGAAACCCGTGTTGCTGCATCCCCGGAAACCATCAAGAAGTTCATCGGCCTGGGCTGTTCGGTTGCGATCGAACGCGGTGCAGGTGCTTCTGCCGGTTTTGTGGATTCCGCTTATCAAGAAGCCGGTGCCGAACTGGTGAGCGTCGGTGATGCTCAGGCCTGGGGCCAAGCGGATCTTCTGCTCTGTGTGCAGACCCCTGGGGCCCAGCATCTCGCCAAGTTGCGACGCGGTGCCTTGGTGGTGGGCCTGCTGTCTCCCTACAGCAACCAAGCCCTGGTGGGTGCTCTTCAAAACGGTGGCCTTTCGGCCATGGCTCTTGAGCTTCTGCCTCGGATCAGCCGTGCACAGTCGGCCGATGCCCTGTCATCTCAGGCCAACATTGCTGGTTACAAAGCGGTGTTGCTGGGATCTGCGGCCCTTGACCGTTACTTCCCCATGCTGATGACGGCAGCGGGCACGGTGCAGCCGGCCAAGGTGGTGATTCTCGGTGCCGGTGTGGCCGGTCTTCAGGCCGTGGCCACCGCCCGTCGCCTTGGTGCTGTGGTGTACGTGAGTGATATTCGCCCTGCGGTTAAAGAGCAGGTTGAGTCCCTTGGCGCCCGCTTCATTGAGCCACCTGAGCTTGATGACAAGCCCTCTGAGGCAGGCGGTTATGCCAAGCAGGCATCTGAGGCATTTCTGGCAGCGCAGCGTCAGCAACTCTCCGACCAATTGGCTGAGGCTGATGTGGCCATCTGCACCGCTCAGGTGCCTGGCCGTCAGGCTCCTCGCCTGATCAGCGAAGACATGCTCGATCGCATGCGTCCTGGCTCGGTCGTGGTCGACCTGGCCGTGGCTCAGGGTGGCAATTGTGCCGACACCAAGCCTTCCCAGACCGTGGACCGCAAGGGTGTGAAGTTGATTGGTGCCAATGACCTGCCCTGCACGGTGCCAAACCATGCCAGCGCCCTCTACGCCCGTAATTTGCTGGCGCTGCTGGAGCCGACTCTGAAGGATGGCCAGCTCACCCTCGACACCGATGATGAGCTGATTGCCGGTTGTCTGATCGCCCAGGACGGCAGCATTCGCCGCGGCGACGTTCTCACCCCCGGAGCCAACTGATGGATTCAATCTTTGTGAATGCCCTCTGGGTTTTGCTGCTTGGCAGCCTCCTGGGGCTTGAACTGATCGGCAAGGTGCCTCCCACCCTGCACACCCCCTTGATGAGTGGTGCAAATGCCATTTCCGGCATCACCGTGTTGGCAGCTCTGACGGCCATCATCAAGTCGAATGGCAGCACCCCACTGCTGGTGCTGGGTTCGGTTTCTTTGGGCTTTGCCCTCTTCAACGTGATCGGCGGCTTCCTCGTCACCGACCGCATGCTCGCCATGTTCAGCCGTAAGCCCGCCCGTAAGGAGAACCGCTGATGGACATCCTCCAGTACGTCATCGACCTCGTCGCCATCCTTTTGTTGGCGCTCGGCATTAAGGGTCTGTCGAAAGTGCGTTCCGCCAGGGGCGCGAATCAATTGGCGGCTGTCGCCATGGCCTTGGCCGTGATCGGTCTTCTGGTGAATTACCTGGGCACCTCCGGCATCAGCGCTTCTGCCTGGACCTGGATCATCGGTGGCACGGTTGTGGGTGGTGCACTTGGCGCCATCACCGCTCAACGGGTACCGATGACGTCGATGCCTGAGACCGTTGCTCTCTTCAACGGTTGTGGAGGCATGTCCTCCCTCTTGGTGGCGTTGGCTGCGGCCTTCTATCCCACTGAGCTCGACGCCAGCGGTCTGGTGGCCGTTGTGTCGATCGTGATCTCCGTGTTTGTGGGATCCATCACCTTCACGGGATCCATCGTGGCGATGGCCAAGCTCCAAGGCTGGCTTTCAACCCCTGCCTGGATGCAGAGCAAGGCTCGCCATTTTGTGAATATCGCCCTGGCCGTGGCCTGCTTGGTGGCTGCCATTGAGCTCGTCGTGAATGGTGGATCCAGCCTTCAGGGCCTTTGGTTGTTGGTCATCGCTTCCAGCGTGCTCGGAATCGGCGTCACCCTGCCGATCGGTGGTGCCGACATGCCCGTGGTGATCTCGCTGCTGAATAGCTATTCCGGTGTCGCTGCCGCAGCCGCTGGTTTTGTGGTGGGCAGCCAGTTGCTGATCGTTGCCGGTGCCATGGTTGGTGCCGCGGGTCTGATCCTGACCCAGGTGATGTGCAACGGCATGAACCGCTCCCTGGTGTCGGTGCTGTTTGGTGGTGCCCTGGGTGCGTCCGCTTCCTCTGGTGGCGGTGGTGGTGAATACACCAACATCACCAGCTGCAGTGTGGAGGAATGCGCCCTCACCCTGGAGGCCGCTGAGCGGGTGGTGATCGTTCCCGGTTATGGCCTTGCGGTTGCCCAGGCTCAACACACCCTGCGTGAGGTCACTCGATCCCTGGAAGCCGCTGGCATTGAAGTGGCTTATGCCATTCACCCCGTGGCCGGCAGGATGCCGGGCCATATGAATGTGCTGCTGGCGGAGGCCGATGTGCCCTATGAGCAGCTCAAGGAGATGGATGTGATCAATCCTGAGTTCCCCGCTACCGATGTGGTGTTGGTGCTGGGCGCCAATGATGTGGTCAACCCTCAGGCCAAGAACGATCCCCAATCGCCGTTGTACGGCATGCCTGTGCTCGACGTGCAGCAAGCCCGCACGGTGTTTGTGGTCAAGCGCGGCATGAGCGCTGGTTATTCCGGCATCAAAAACGACCTGTTCGAGCTTGCCAACACTTCGATGGTGTTTGGTGATGCCAAGAAGGTGCTCGGTGATCTGCTCGGCGAGCTCAAGGAGCTCGGCGTCGGCAAGAAGTGATCCGGAAACAGTGATGACGCACGCGTCATGCGTGACTGATGACCCCCGGTTGCTGAGGCAGCTGGGGGTTTCTGTCTATCGCCAGCGTTGGCCATGGTTGGGGGGGGATCTTCAGACCCTGCGCGACACCCTGCGGCCTGTCGGTTTGCCTGCCGATCAGGGTGAGCCGGTTCGAATCTCGGTTCCTGCCTTGGCCAGTGGTGCTGCTGGCGCAGGCGAGTTGTTGGCCTACCTCGATCGTGTCGATGCGCCCAAAGCCCTCGTGGTTGTGCTGCATGGGCTGGGGGGCTCCAGTCGGCGGGAAGGATTGCGGCGCTTGGCCCTCAGCCTTCAGAGATCAGGCTTTGCGGTGCTGCGCCTGAATCTGCGCGGGGCAGACCCCGGTCGTCATCTGGCTGGTGGTACCTACGCGGCCGCCTGCAACAGCGATCTCTTGCCGGTGCTTGTGAAGGCCCGGCAGTTGACGGCGAGTTTGGCTGCAGAAGCCGGCCGTGCAAAGCCTTTGCCCTTGTTTGGTGCCGGTATATCGCTGGGGGGCACCATGCTGCTCAATGCCTGCCTTGCCCATCCAGAAGCTCTAGATGGGTTGTTCTGCGCCAGCAGCCCCCTGGATCTGGCTGCCTGTAGCGCTTCGATTGAACGGCCTCGCAATCGCATCTATCAGCGCTGGCTTTTGAAACGCTTGGTGCGTCAGACCCTGGCGGACCCTTTCGGGGCCAGTGCCCTTGAACAACAGCAGTTGCTCAACAACCCGCCCGCTTCGATTCGCGCCTTTGACGCAGCGATCACGGCGCCCCGTTGGGGTTTCCCGTCTGTCGATCACTACTACGCCGGTGCTTCACCCTTGCCGCAACTGCTGGAGGGATCGCCGCCACTCCCTTCAACCCTGATCTTGCAGGCCCTCGATGACCCTTGGGTGCCTGCGACTTCCGCGATCCAACTCCAACGCAGCCTTGCTGCTGATGGTCTACCTGTGGGTCGACGTCGCCCTGAGGTGTTGTTGACAACCCAGGGTGGCCACAACGGTTTTCA
>JAAZVJ010000080.1 GCA_018623675.1 Synechococcus sp. HW_metabat.54
AGACCTCTCAGTGGTCGGCACAGTTAGCTACGCCTTTGGTCAGCGCTCGAGATCGGCTAGCGAAAAAGCCCAGAACTGCGACGTTTTCATGGTTCAAAAGGAGAAGCTTGAGCGGCTTAAAGAAATCCTTTCAAGGACCAGTCTTGATCAAATCGAGAAGGCCCTTGAACAAGACAGCGAAAGCCTGCCGTCAGCTCCCTGAGGGCTGATTCCCTTAGAAACTCAGAACACGCTCGCCTGCGGTCTTGAGTTGTGCTGCATAGCGGTTGCCAGTCAGGAATTTAACGAGGTCGTAAGCGACAGCAAAAACACCCTCTGGCGTCGTGACATCTTCGCTGCGTCCGCTCTCCTGACAGATCGCCTGTCCGTCACCAGCAAGTCGGTATGAACAGGATTCCGGATAAGACAGGATGACTGCGTTGCCACTCGCCTCGATAGAAGGGCGGGGATAGCCCTCACCAAGCGGCCTTCCTTTTGGGCGTTGCTCCAAGACATTCCAGAGCTCGTCCCACAACAGGCACAACTGACTGTGGACACGAATGGCATGCACCTGTGCACTCATAGAGCAGCAGTTCGATCAACAGGCCAAGCCATGGGCTGCGTGGATCAAGGGATCAGCCTCCAGGGCGGCAGCGCTTAACCAGACCAAGCTAAGAACAGGACGCGGTGGAACGAGGCTCCTCCGCGCGTTTGACGCTGCCGCATGTCCGGTTCGGCAAGGCCAAGCGATGCAGAGCAGCTTTTATGGCTATGGGATCCAGCCCTGCTGCTCCCAAAAATCACGCCGGAGCTTCGCGCACAGATCACAGCGGCAAATGAAGTCATCTGCTTGATGGCCGGTTCTTCGATGGCCTTCGCGGCCCTGGCGGGTGTGAACGGTGTTGGGCATCCAGTCCGCTAGTTCCTCATCCGTGGGCCGAATGTGGCTTCCAGTCGTCATGTCTTAAAGGCGACCCAATGGGCAGTGCACGAGCAACTGGTGGGCCGCTTCCTCTTGCATGCAGAGCGTCAGCATCCCAGAGTTCTGAGGTGAAGTCTTGTGGGAGTGATGGAATGCATTTAACGCGTGGCCTGCTTCGTTCATTTGCTGCGTTGAGCATGGTGGGGCACACCCTCACCCCTTGCCTAGCTCAGAGCGTCCAGCAGACCTTCGACAAGATCGAGCGGATACAACAGCAAGGTCCGTCCCTTCAGCGGGCGATGAACTTGGCTCGGACAAAGGCCATCAGCTTGAACGGAGGACTCAACAACTACAGGCCTGAAGCCTGCATGTTCTCGACAACACTGGCGCGTCAACGCTGCCTCATCCAAGCCGACTCATTCGGGTTCATCTTCCAGTTCCAAGGCGGACAACCTGGCTGGCAAGTGGAAGGAGCACCAGCCAGCGTCTTCACGGAAGTCGCAGTCAGTGCTGATGGCAAAACGTTGTTGAGCATCCAGAACATCGCGCAGTAAAGAATCACCCTCGCGCAACTCGAGCGGCAACATGGAGGAGCGCCCCTGCCTCGTCCATGGCACTGCTGCTGGTTGCCTCACTGTTTCTTGGCCTGCTCTGGATCACGCAGACCCTGGTTCGACGGGGTATGGATGATGGATCCGGCGGATCGCAGAGCTAGTCAGGTCTGACCTCGATCCACGCCCAGATGATCTGCGGGGAGTGAGAGGATGGCGCTTCCTCGTATCAGTCGGCCATCCATGAAGTGGGAATACACGCAACTGCGCTTCATCCCACGCGGCAAAAGCTGGACCGGAGAAATTGAGGAATTGTGGCTGGACCAACGGCAAATCATCTTTCGGTCGCGTCCCCGCCCTGACATCACGCTTGCTGGCGTCATGAACGAACTGGGAGACGACGGCTGGGAGCTGGTGACCTACTCCCAACCTTTCACGGGCTACCACGGGGGCTGCTACACGTTTAAACGAGAGAAAGCGCACTAATCAAGATTCATTCCAGAAGGCACCCCTTACCCCTTCACCGCAACCAAGCCGCTCCACGACGGACGCAGAGGAAGAGAATCTAAAGGTTTTCTCAAAGACAGCTCTAAGTAACAGAGCGAACTCTGCCTTGGCCTGTTCGATCGATATAAATGCGTTGGCATTCGCCACAAACGTTCGCCTTGATGTCTTCAAGGTGCAGTTCACCTGAGTCATGGAACGGGGACTCGGTTTTACTCGTGAACTCATCATGCAACTCACCTACATGGGTAATTCCTATACCCAGAAAAACTCTGTCCAAGACAAAGCTCCTGTTGAGCTGACCTATCGCCGCAACGTCTACAACGCTCGCCTAGAGGAAGCGGCCGCAAACACCATTCACCTGACTTACCGAGGGAACACCTACAAGAAGTAAGACGCGTTGCACATTCGCATACCCCTGAGCAATCAGGGGGTTTCGACTGCCTGCCTCGATCAGGGGCTCCTCTCCATTGGAGTGAAAGCAACAAAAAACCCCTGGCGCTCAGTCCAGGGGTTTGCTCTCCCTACCCATCGGAGTATCCCGATGAACATATGGTGCTGGGTCCCGTCGACGTTGCAATCGGTACGTCTACCTAATGCCTCTGGCTAGGGGGACGGAGGGAGAAGCCGGTGCTCAAAGCCCCCGAGTCCGAGCGGCTTGTCGTCGGTGCAATCGATGTTCAGCCTGCCCTCCGCCAGGACTGGGGCAATCGGATTGACGTAGCAGTACTGATAGGCCCCTTGCTTCGTGACGACTAAAACCACAGCACCTTTATGGGTCATCACGCGCCCATCACCAAGGTCCTGGTTGGGTGATTGATTCGCCAGAGCCTGCGCTGGCACCAACGCCAGGGCAGAGACCAGCACTCCAAAAAGTCGTTTCATGGCCTCTTTGTAGCGGCAATGGGACTGGGCCTGCCGCAGGAAGCCGCTTTTTTGGCAAAAAGCGGCCCCGTAAGGCCGCTTCATTCACTTCAACGCTGAGCTCAATGTCACCAGAGGCCTCGGACGGGCTGCTTGACCGGCTCGGGAGCTTCGGCGGTGTAGGCCGCGATGCATGCCGGGGTGTTCATGTACCAGCTGAGCAGCGAGGTGGCCTGCTGGCTGTTCTCGATGCTGTTCACATCACAGACCTTCATCGCGCCCTGGAGACGCTGGTCAGTGGGCAGCATCTTCATCATTCCGTAGCTCGACAACTTGCCGTCGACGGAATCAAGAATGATGGCGCTGCGAACGGCCTGCAGGCTGTTCTGCTGGCTGTAGTAGGGGGTGTAGTTGCTCTCCTGAATGCTCTCTTTCAGGAACTGCTCACCTTTGGGGGAATACAGGAAGCGAGCCACAGCGGCCACATCCACGTTGTATTCCTGCTGGAGACCAGCCCGAAGCTGGTCAGTCGACCAGCCTGACAAGTCAGAAAGATTCTCAGGGACAGGATTGTCAATGACCTCTGCACCACCCAAAGGCAGCAGGGTGTTGGAGCGAACAAATCCGTAGCCGACCGCACGAGCGGTCAAGCGCGGACCGCCATGAGGAGGAACAAACACGGCCGGTCCATAGGCCACCCCCGACTCATCGGAGCTCAGGGGCAGCGGCACGTTGGGATTGGCCTGGGCAGATAGCCCCACGAACAAACAACTGGCGCCCGCCAGCGGAAGAAGGAATTTCATCATTGGAGAACGAGAGAAAAGGCTCTGCAAACAAACCCTTCCCGATATGGAGACGCCGGCTCAGTGCGATTAAAGAGCCACTTTTTATCTTCAGCTTTGCGACCAATCTGTGATCGATAACTGACAGATTGACGACAAAGCTTTCGCAAAGCGTATCCAACACTACCGATCTCAATCGGCCTATATCTTTCAGAGAAGAAAAAGTCTGATCCGCACGTTTCAGCTCAGGTAATTGGCGCCGATTAACGAATGTCGATGGGGGGCGTCTGCTTCCGCGTCATCCGTTCGACCTCGGCCGCTCGACGGGCCGATCCGGCCTCACCCAGCACGACCGGATAGCGGTTCGTCTTGAGATTGCTTTTGAAGCGATTCCAGAACGCGCGGATCTTGTTCTTACACGTGACAGCCATACCGCCTCTAATGGAGCGACGAGACAAGGGAAGGACCAACGTCCCACTCTCAGATGCCTCAGCCGCCAAGGCAATAGGTATCAAGTCGGATTGCGCGCGGTCCTCAATCCGAACGATGGTTGATTCATCGATCACGGAGGCGTCTTGGACGACACGCCACCTCAGAAGACCACAGGAGCCCGCTGACGGCAGACCCCTGCTGCACGGCGTTTTCTCATCCACCCGCGGGCAAAACGGATAGCCCGCCACTTGGAAGCCCGGCCCCAGGTGCCCCGCTCAGCAGCTCCAAGCCCATTCGACTTTTGTCCTTCGCCGTTGCCCCCATGCGCGAGCGAGCGAGGTAGGCCGTCTCTTCCATCCGGAAGGGGCGGCCTTCCCATTAGGCCACGGTCGGCTGATCCAACTCCCAGCACCGCGAACCCTGCTGGGTGAAGACGCAAAGCGTGCTCAGTTCGGGCGAGGTGACCCGATAGGTCTGCCCGTCCGCCTGGCTCTTCAGCAACGCTTGCATCTCGGCAAGCTCGCGCTGTTCATGGGCCTCAGCGCGACTCCAGCCCTGGCGTGTGAGGAGCTCGATGGTGTACATGGACCCCTGCATCTAGTGGATGCTCAAGGTTGGCCGCGCTCGATCCATTCAGGCCAATCGACAGAAAAGCTTCGGGATGACAAATGCAACCTGAAGCGATGGGATCCCCAGGAGAACCTCATCAAGCAGACCAACGACGAACGACACAGGGCCACATGAGCGCACTGCAGCAGTCACCCTGAGCAGAAATACTCAAAGGAGCCGAACGGTTCGAGGTGAACGGGCGGCCAGGCTTGATTCAGAGAACCTGTGGCCATCGCAGACAAGCCATGGGGTTCATCGCCGTTTTCGCCGCCTGCTACGCCGCTGGCGCCGCCGCACTGCAATTGCAGAACACCGGCAAACCGCGCGAGAAAGCGATGCCCGCCCCCTGGGAGACCACGTCGCGGTTTTCAGCCCTGAAGCAGAACAGCTACTGAGGCCACTCGCGCCCCTGAACCGCGCCGGACAGAATGTAAAGACTTCGTCACATGTCTCTCATGTCTCTTGGAGAAGTCTTTTTGAGCTCGATGACCACAGGGGTGCTCACCCAGGCCGAGGTGTCTTGGATTGCGGCCCATCAAGGCTCCTTTAACCGCCACGAGGCCGCCGTCGCCCTGCGACTGGGACGCCTCCTTGATCAAGGAACCATCAATCTCGGCTGCCGCCTCGGTTGAGCCCATGGGAGACCAGCAAACCCCCGAGTGGACCAAGGAAGAGACCCGTCAGTGCCGCTGGCCCATG
>JAAZVJ010000081.1 GCA_018623675.1 Synechococcus sp. HW_metabat.54
GAAACGGCCTTCGTGGTGGGAGACCAGGAGGTCTATCACTTGCGGTGGTTCACCCCCAGCTGCGAGGTAAACCTCTGCGGGCACGCCACCCTGGCAGCTGCTCAGGTGTTGTTCCAACGGGAACCACAACAGACAGGCCTCACCTTTGCCACCCGCAGCGGCCGCTTGCATGTTGAGCAGGATGAAGATCGGGCCCTTGCCGGTCAACGCGACTGGTTCACCCTGGATTTTCCAGCGCAACCGGCTGAAGCCTGCGCCACCCCCACCGCCCTCACGGCCGCCCTCGGCGTCACCCCTGTGAGCTGCCATCGCGGGATCGACTGGATGGTGGTGCTGGCCTCCGAGCAGCAGGTGCAAACGCTCACCCCCAACCTGGAGGGCTTGGCGCAACTGGAGGGGCGTGGCGTGATCGTGACCGCACGCAGTGCAAGCAGCGATTTCGTGAGCCGATTCTTCGCACCCCGGATTGGGATTCCCGAAGATCCTGTCACCGGCTCGGCCCACTGCATGTTGGCCCCCTACTGGGCTCAGCAACTGGGCAAACACACACTGACGGCACGGCAACTCTCAGCCCGGGGAGGGTCCCTGCACTGCAAGGTTGCTGGGAATCGGGTGCGCCTGAGTGGCCGCGTGATCCCCTATCTCAAGGGCGTGGTGCAGGTGCCGGATCCGGAGCCTTGAATCCAGCCCCTTCCCTGCTCATTCCTCGTCGTCGAAACCAGGCACCACAACCCGAAAAGGGCGATTCTCCCCAGGGTCGTCGTTATCGAGGATGAAGGAGGCCAGGTCTTCGTCGATATCGAACACCATCAGACCGTCCTGATCGGGATGGACGCCTTTCATCTCCGGATGGCCGGAGAGCATCCGCTGCACCCGCTGCCATTCGCCAACACGCTCCATCACCTGACGAACCACGTAGTCGGTGAGGACCACTGCCACAAGCAGCAGGTTGATCACGAGAAGAAGAGTCATCGGCACCTCTCTCATTGAGATCACCTTAGGGCGGGCGCAGGAATCTGCCAGGGGAATCTCACACCAGCAGTTCTACTCAGCACGCTTCAGACCTGGTCTCGCCCTTCAGCGTCTTCAGGCTCCTGACGCAGATGCACCACAACGCAGTGCTCGACACACACTCCGTCATTGAGATCGCAACTGATGATGCAGTCGAAGTAGGCGTCGATCGCATCATGCTCATCAAGGGAGCAATCCCCCTCTTTTTCAAGGAATGCCTGCGCCATCGTCACACCCCTTTCAACCTCAACAGTGAGAGGACGCTAAGACGAGAGCAGGGGAGAATTCCCCACAGATTGCGAAGAACAAAGTACTCCCGTTGTTGTACCTAACCCCTGCTCGATTTCTGCAAGTTCAATTAAACACAGCGATAAACGGGAATGCAGTCACCACCAGGGTGAGCACAATGAACGACCAAATCAACATCAAACCAATGCTGTGCTGATTGATTTCATGGAGCGTGGGAGTGCGGGTGGCCATAGACCGGCTGCAACTACCCCATGACCTAGCCAGGATGGCCGGGTGTTCACATCAGCACTTTCACTTGAGCCGCCTGCATGACCCCGATGCGATCCCTGCCCCGGCACACGATCAGCTCGCTGCTCAGCAGCGTGCTGGCGCTGCTGGTGCTGGTGGTTGCCGCGGCCGGTGCACAGGCACAACCTGATCCCAAGATCGTGGTTCATCGCTCTGCGAGTTGCGACTGCTGCACAGCCTGGGAAGAGCATCTGACGACAGCTGGCTTTGCTGTGACTGACGTGGTGAGCGATGACCTGAATCGCGTCAAAGTCGCCAACGGAATCACGGCCGAAGTGGAGTCTTGCCACACCGCCCTTGCGGAGAACTACGTCATCGAAGGCCATGTGCCGGCAGCGACCATTCGACAACTACTAAGGGAGAAGCCCTCCATTCACGGCCTCACAGCGCCTGGCATGCCGATGGGCTCTCCAGGGATGGACGATGAAGGCATCACGAAGAAGCCCTACGCAGTTCTGGCCATGGGCAACGATGGCAGCACAACCGTTTACGCGCGCTATCCATAAAACGCACTAATGCTCATGACAGAGCAGTAAATTACTGTTAGCAGATTAGAAATAGTGACTGATATCCTGCACACATAAAGCCCTGCTTTGTTGACCATTGAGGTATCAATGGCAATCCTTGATCAACACACCCTTGATCCTGAACTCGAGCGACTAAGAACGCTTGAGCGTTCAGGCCTCCTGGATCATCCCGAAGATCCAGCACTTCAGCGCTTGGTTCGACTGACAGCGACAGTGATGGAAACCCCGGTCGCACTGATTTCCCTCGTTGATCATGATCGCCAATGGTTTCTCGCCAAGCACGGCTTGGATGCCAAAGAGACCCCAAGAGCCATCTCCTTCTGCACACACACCATCGACGGAGACAGCCCACTGGTAGTGCCAGACGCGCAACAAGATCCCCGCTTCTACAACAACCCCTTAGTCACCACGCAGCCCCACATTCGCTTCTATGCAGGCTGTCCGCTGAAAGGAGAAAACGGACACAAACTTGGAGCCCTCTGTGTCATCGACACCAACCCCAGAAAAATCAGCAACAGCCATTTGCAGCTGCTCGAAGATCTCCGCGAGATTGTCAACCGCGAACTGGATGTCAGGCACAAGCTAGCGCTCCATCGCAATGGCATTGCAGCCAACAAGCCATTGTTTTGCGACGTTCTCCAGCGTGAACTGCGACGAGCAGCCCAAGACCAAATCCCACTGAGCCTGATCGGACTGGCTTGCGACCACCACCAAGAGGTCTGCGGAGCATTGGGCGTGAATCACACGCTGCGCTGGCTCGACTCCATTTGCAAGATCTGCGCCGATCACACCGCCAAGGCAGACCTCATTGGCTTGATCAACCAGCAGATGCTTGCGGTGGTCTTGCCGGGAGCCGACCGCGAGGCAGCCCTTCAAACCGCGGCAGCCATGCGCATGGCCCTGCGCGGAGCCTCTCCAGCGATTGAACTGCCGAGTGGACGCGCCAGCTTCAGCGCCATTGCACTTGAGGTTGGCAACAAACAAAGGGGGGCCGAGGAACTTCTGGAGATCTGCGAGAAAAAGCTCAAAGGACTGCAAGCCAATTTGGGCGACCAAACCGACAGCGATATCAGCCACTAACTGCAATCTTCTTCCATTCCGGGCCACAACGCCGTTGCGTGGGCAAGCGCACAGCGCAGCCGATCGAACCGGCTGCTATGGAAGCAAGAGCGTTCAAGCACCGGCCCAGTGGAGAACCATCTCCAGCATGGCCAAACCCACCAGAAACGTTGCGCTCAGCAACGACAATTGCTTGACCAGTGGCCGCATGACGTCATACCAGAATCAATACGCTTAGATCTAGAGAAAAACGAACAATATTCTGCGTAAAACAGGGCAAACGACATCACAATTCAGCGAAATCAATACGCCTTCATAGACATTGTCCTCAAAAGGGGGTAGTCATATCGCCCAACAACAAGACCCTTATCCTCAAGCACTAAGTATCAGTACTTACCCTCTATCAAGTAAAGAAATTCCCAGCAAGACGAGCAAATACCCACACCATCGCTGGAATGTTTTTGTAGCAAGCACTACCAACGTTCACCCCGGACCTTGCCGGGGCGCAGTTCGACTCAGGCCATGGAACGGGGACCTGAGCTTTCGCCGGAACGACCGATGAGCACACTTCTGTACCGGGGCAAGACCTACGAAACCCATCACGAGCCCGCCCCCAAGGTCTGCCGCACCCTCAATTACCACCAGCAGCACTACAACAGCTGCCGCGAGCAGGTCGCCCGCGACTTGCACCCGCAGATGAGCTACCGCGGCATCACCTATTGGAAAGACGCTCCCGCCCAGGGTGGCGACCAGGAAGCGCGCATGCGCAACGACCGCCAGACCTATCTGCAGATTGCCCGCGAATTGGTCAGCGCTCAGTTCGTTCATGGCGACGCAGAACTGGCCCGGCGCTTGTGGAACGACGTGGGCGAGCGCAACCTCGATGTGGAGAGGCTCAACAACCTTCTCTACGGCTGCCACTTCCACGATGACGACACCGCCATGCAAGAGGCAGACGAGGCCTACCTTGAAGCCCTAAGCGCCTAACGAAACGCTCAGATCACGCCCCCCTCAGGCCATGACCAGAGGGGGGCGTGACGGCCTCAACCGCGCCAGGTGGGCACGCCGTCGGAGAACAAAGTGCCGCGCTGCGTCCACAGCAGCGAAGGTTTGATGGCGAGGCCGTGGCGAGCACAGAACTTCGAAGCCTCCTCAGTGGTCTGCATGGTGTGCAGACCTTTGGCAAACTCCGAATCCTTCTTGATGCGCTCCTTCAACAACCCAATCGGGGTTGGGGTGAGGACGGTCATGATGCACCTCCAGGGAGTAAGACAACGAAGGCCAGGATCAAGCGTGCAACTGCTGACCGCTCGTCCAACACAGCGGCAACGCCTCACCCGAAGGGAACAGAAGCTCACCCTTGGTAAATGGCTCAGGATCCTGGAGTTCTTCACCGGCGTGAAGACGCCCTTGGAGAACAATCTCAAAGGGATTGATCAACTGATCCATGGCGAGCACTTCCACCAGTGATCCGTCGCTTTTGGTTTTCAGAAACATGGCAGCCCCTCCTTCTTTCCAGCCTTGAACTCACGCTAGGAAGCGAAGTTTGGGTCGTCAGTAGGTACGAATCCCCGCTTCCTGCAGTGATCGACTGCTGAAGCGGGGCAAGGCAAGCTCAGCGCACCGAGCGAATGCGAATGGCGGCCGGACGCAAGGCACAGGCCAGGGCACGGAACGGCTGGTGGCGACCCTCAAGGATCAGAGTTCCCATGGGTTCAGCGTGAGCGAGGTCGAGCTTCATGGCCTGGATTCGGTGCAGACCCTCTGGCCTGCGATGGATCTAAGTTTCTTGCGGCCCCCAACCTGTTGACGATCCCCATACGGGGACAGTTCAGACAATCTCGCCAGACTGCAGCAAGCCGCCCCCGTTTGCATGGCCAGGATTCAACGCGGAACTGCAGTGCTGCTGGGCCTGCTTGCAGCCACCCTGCTGCACGGATCTGCCGGATTCACCCACGGGGGGAGTCAGGAAAAGGCGCTGGGGATCCAGGTGGAGACCTTGGCGAAGTCAACCCTGGAATGGGACGGCAGCACCCTGCCGGCCTATCCCCGCAGCCAGCCCGAAATCCAGATCCTGCGCATCACCATTCCCGCCGGGGTCACCCTGCCGCTGCACCTGCATCCGGTGATCAATGCTGCCGTGATCACCAAGGGGCAACTGGAGGTGCAGATCAAGGGCGGCA
>JAAZVJ010000082.1 GCA_018623675.1 Synechococcus sp. HW_metabat.54
CCTGATCAGCAATGCATTCACCTGCCAAGCGGTGCCACGCCAATCCTGGTCAAGGTCGACCGAGACGCCCTTCGACGGGTGCTGGATCAACTTCTGCAGAACAGCCTTGAATTCAGCGATGGGCTGGCAAAGGTTTGGATCGAGATGCAACGCCAGCAGCAAGAGGTCTGTCTTGTGTTTTCCGATTCCGGGCCAGGACTAGGCACGGAGCCCAGGGATCAAACAATCGATATCTTTCAGCGTTTTCAACGCCTCGAGCAGCACCGCAGCGCACAGCGAGGCGATGGATGTGGGCTGGGGCTGGCCATCGTTCGCGAGTTGATGCATGGCATGGGGGGGGATGCCGTGATCGCACCCGCAACAGACTCCAATCACCGCAGCGGGTTATGCCTGCAACTCAAGCTGCCCCTCGCCAACGTCCCTCAGGCATGAGGCGTTGACGCACCGGTTCCCCTGGCTAAGTAGCGCTGAAGCAAACTCGGCAACACCTCAAACAGCTCAGGTTTGAGGATGTAATCAGTTGCTCCGGCCTGCAGCACACGCTGGCGGCAACTGGCATCACCGTGCGCGGTCACCACCACCACAGGGCCTGGGAAACAGCGATCGCGCAGTGAATCCAGACAAGTGAACCCATCCATCACGGGCATCATCAGATCCAACAAAATCAGATCAACGCTCTGCTTCTCCAACAAAGCCATCAGGGCAGCACCGTTGTCACAGAGCAGAGGCACCACACCAAGGTCTTGAAGTTCTTCTTGGAGGAGCATCCGAAGGCGTGGATCGTCATCCACCACGGCCACCACGGCTTGATCGGTATGTGAACAGTGTTCCGTCACAGCACCGTGGTCAGGAACCTCAGAACACTTTCATTGTGACCTCATCTTTTGGATGAGGCATTGAACTTAAAAAATGGGTCGCCTGAGATTCGAACTCAGGACCAGCCGGTTAAAAGCCGGATGCTCTACCGCTGAGCTAGCGACCCTTCCAGAGCCTTGGCATGCTGCCGTGGATCAGGAGTGCCCTCAGGCACCAAGAGAACGTATCACCCAGCGCCACCCTCCTCCAAGCAGTTGTGATTCCTGAGAAGCTCAGCAAGCTGAATCCAGGCTTCGACCTTCTGCCCAATGTCAGTTTCCAAGCCAAGCCCCTGGCCCGATCCCCAGATCGATCCAGACGCCTGGATCGCCTGTAGCGCAGTGGTCATCGGCGATGTGCGCATGGCTGCTGGTGCAAGCCTCTGGCCCACAGCAGTGGCCCGCGCCGACCTCAGCAGCATCAGCATCGGAGAAGGCAGCAACGTGCAAGACGGTGCTGTTCTGCATGGAGATCCTGGGGAACCAGTCGTGATCGGCAGCAACGTCACCATCGGACATCGGGCCGTGGTTCATGGAGCCACCTTGGGCCATGGCTGCCTGATCGGCATCGGCGCTGTGGTGCTCAATGGCGTCAGGGTGGGAGAAGGGGCTCTCGTGGCAGCCGGCGCTGTGGTGACGAAAGACGTGCCTGCCTATGCCTTAGTCACCGGAACCCCTGCCGCAGTCAAGAGGGATCTTGGTGAAAACAACCTTCAAAAGCAGGTGGAGCACGCTGTGCACTACAGGCAGCTCGCTCAACAGCATGCCTCCCACGAACGACAGCAAATGCTGCAAAACCAAACGAGCTGAGGGCTGCTCACCGATAACTGCTCAGGGGTCTTTAAGATCATTGGGCTTTTCACACACACCCATGGACCTCCGGCTTGTCCTCGTGGCTTCTCCAATTCTTCTGGCGCTGGGCTGGGCTGGGTTCAACATTGGCCGTGCGGCCGTGGGTCAGCTCCAGCTCATGATCAAGCGCAGCCGCGCCTGAGCAACCGCTCCCTAGGGTTGAGAGTCTGCGAGCGCCTCAACCCTTGAGCACAGGTTCAACCGTCGTTGTTATTGGTGCTGGCTTGGCCGGCACTGAGGCCGCCTGGCAAGTTGCTGAAGCAGGTGTTCCTGTTCGGTTGATTGAGATGCGCCCGGTGAAACGGTCACCGGCCCATCACAGCAAAGAATTCGCTGAACTCGTTTGCAGCAACAGCTTCGGCGCCCTGAGCAGCGATCGCGCGGCAGGTTTACTGCAGGAAGAACTGCGCCGGTTGGGCTCTCTTGTGATTCGTACCGCCGATCACCATGCCGTGCCGGCAGGCGGTGCATTGGCAGTGGATCGCGGTCGCTACAGCGCTGCCCTCACGGCAGCTCTTGAAGACCACCCACTGGTGACCATCGAGCGCAAAGAACAACTGTCACTGCCTGGGCACGACCAGATCACCGTGCTGGCCACCGGTCCTTTAACCAGTGAGTCGCTAGCCGAAGACCTCCGCGCCTTCACGGGACGGAACGACTGCCACTTCTTCGATGCCGCGAGCCCGATCGTGGATGGCGAAACCATCGATATGGCCAAAGCCTTCCGGGCAAGTCGATACGACAAAGGGGATGCCGACTACATCAATTGCCCCATGGACAAGGAGCAGTACCTGGCCTTCCGTGAGGCGTTACTGACTGCTGAACAAGCCGAACTCAAGGATTTCGAAAAAGACAGCGCCACATTTTTTGAAGGCTGCTTGCCCATTGAGGAGCTCGCCCGGCGTGGTGAAGACACCATGCGTTACGGCCCGCTCAAACCCATCGGCCTCTGGGATCCGCGCTGGGGTGATGTCAATGATCGCGACGTACGCCGCGCTAAACGGGCCTATGCCGTGGTGCAACTGCGCCAGGAAGACAAAGACGGCAGGCTCTGGAACCTGGTGGGCTTCCAGACCAATCTCAAATGGGGGGAGCAAAAGCGCGTACTGCGCATGATCCCCGGCCTCGAGAACGCCGAATTCGTGCGCTTTGGGGTGATGCACCGCAACACCTTCCTGGAGGCCCCCCAGCTGCTGGATCCCACCCTGCAGTTCCGCACGCGCCACACCCTGCTGGCCGCAGGACAAATCACAGGCACGGAGGGCTACGCCGCCGCCGTCGCAGGGGGCTGGCTCGCCGGCACCAATGCGGCCCGATTAGCCAAAGGGGAAACGCCCATCGATTTGCCTCCCACCTGCATGATCGGGGCGTTAACCCATTTCATCAGCGAGGCGCCTTCAGGGAAATTCCAACCCATGCCCCCCAACTTCGGACTGCTTCCTGAGCTGCCTGAACGGATCCGTGACAAACGTCGCCGCTATGGGGCCTATCGCGACCGTGCCCTTGCCGATCTCGCCCTCAAAACAGGGACGGTTGCAGAACCCGCCTTGGCTTGAACAGAGCATTGGCCTCAGGCATCGACCGCAGGGCCGTTGCTACCAAAAAGGCAGACAGCTCGAGCCGGCATGGCTGCTGCAGAAACAACTGCTCAACCCAACCATCGCTCCAACCGGCATCGGCTGATTGAACAGCGTTCCCTTCGCATCGGCGTGCTCGCAAGTGCGGTGATGGCAGTCGCAGGGCTCTGGGTTCATGTGCTGTCAGGGTCTTATGCATTGCTGCTCGATGGGCTCTACTCAGCAGTGATGGTGGGCTCAGGCCTGGTCGCTGCACGGATCAGCCGAAATGTGGTGCGTCCACCGGATCGTGCTTATCCCTATGGCTACGACGGCCAGGAAGCGCTTTACGTCCTCTTTCGCTCACTCGTACTGATTGGTGTTCTCACCTTCGCCGCCGCAGCTGGTCTTGGCACGGTGATCGACTACGCCAAAGGGCAATCCATTCCGGCTGTCAGTCTTGGACCGGTGGCGCTTTACTCGATCGCCATGGTGGTGATCTGCTGGGGCTTGGCCTGGTGCCATCACTACGACTGGAAACGCACAGGTGCCCAATCCCAGCTCCTACTAACGGAGGCCCGGGCCGCACGCGTCGATGGATTGATCAGCGGCCTCACCGGACTGGCGTTACTAAGCACCCCATTGCTGCAAGACACACCATTGGCGGTCTTGACCCCGATCAGCGACTCCCTGCTGGTGCTGGTGGTGAGTGCTGTGGTGTTGCGAGAACCCCTGCAGGCGTTCTTGACCGCCTTGAGTCAGGCCGCTGGTGCATCAGCTGAGAGTGACACCATTCGCACCACGCGAGCAGCACTGGAAGATCTGTTGGCTGGCCTCTCCTGCTGGCTACTCGATCTCACCGTCATGCAGGTGGGACGCACAGCCTTCGTAGTGGTGTACCTCAACCCAAACCAGCCCATGGATGGAGCATCGATTGACATCCTCCGGCTGCGCATTGAAGAACGCTGCCGGCAACTGATGCGCGGTCCCGTGCGCTCCGAAGTGATCCTCACGGCCACACCACCATTCGCCTCGAGCTAGAGCCGCTCTCCACCCAGCCAGCACCTAGGGTTTAGCGCTGAATAAGGCGTCAACAGCAACCATGGCCGATTGGGACGTCATCGTGATTGGTTCCGGCATTGGAGGGCTGGTCACGGCCTCCCAACTGGCAGCCAAAGGCGCAAAAACTCTTGTTTTAGAGCGATATCTGATTCCCGGTGGCTCTGGGGGCAGCTTCCATCGCAACGGTTACACCTTCGATGTAGGCGCCTCGATGATTTTTGGATTCGGGGACAAAGGCCACACCAACCTGCTCACCCGCGCCCTGGCTGATGTGGGGCAGGCCTGTGAAACGGTGCCCGACCCTGTGCAACTTGAGTACCACCTCCCCGGTGGCCTCACCATGGCCGTCGACCGGGATTACGACAGCTTCGTCGCTCGCATGAGTGCCCGCTTTCCCCATGAAGCGGATGGCATCAAAGCCTTCTACGACACCTGTTGGCAGGTGTTTCGCTGCCTCGATGCGATGCCGCTGCTGTCACTCGAGGATCCCGCCTATCTGGCAAAAGTCTTTTTCAAGGCGCCCCTGGCTTGCCTTGGCCTGGCCCGTTGGTTGCCGTTCAACGTCGGTGATGTCGCCCGAAAACACATCCGTGATCAAGACCTGCTGCGCCTGATTGACATGGAGTGCTTCTGCTGGTCGGTGATGCCAGCGGACCGCACACCGATGATCAATGCGGGGATGGTGTTCTCCGATCGGCATGCCGGGGGCATCAACTACCCCAAGGGAGGCGTTGGCGTGATTGCTGAAAAACTTGTGGCAGGTCTCGAAGCCCATGGCGGATCCATCCGCTACAAGGCACGCGTCACCAAGGTGCTGGTGCACAACAACCAAGCCGTGGGTGTGCGCCTTGCCGGTGGGGAGGAGATCAGAGCGAAG
>JAAZVJ010000083.1 GCA_018623675.1 Synechococcus sp. HW_metabat.54
GCGCAGCCGCGACCTCTACCCCGCCATGCGCGACCTCACCGATGAGGATCTTCGCCTGATGGCTGGCTACATCCTGGTGGCCCCCAACGTGCTGGGCGAAGAATGGGGCGGCGGCAAGATCTACTTCTGATCTCCCCACAACGCTTCAGTCATCAAGCCGCCCTCAGGGCGGCTTTTTTATTGCTCATTCAGAGCGCAAGCGGCCCCTTCCCTAGGGCTGGCGATTGGAGGGGTCAAAGGAGCTGGGGTGGCGGCTGTACCACCACTCCTGAAGCGAGGACGTAAAACGCACCGAGAACAACGTCAACACCGTTGCTGTAGGGCGAGAGCCTGGTTGCAACAGCTCCACCGCGTAGGAGGGGCAACGCCGGGCCGCCAGATCGGGAACGAAGCGTCGTCCCACCCGGCGCCAGCTGGGCTCCTTGCTGCGCCACACCAGACGGCAGCAGGGCCAGGGAAGCTCTTCGCGATCAAACAAGCGACAGCAAGGCCCAATCACCCGAAAGCTGTACTGGCCTCCCGGACTGGTATGCACACTTCCATGCTCCAGCAATTCGCCGACTTCAGGCCTAACAGAGGCGGCCGCTGACGCTGGAGACATGAATGACCCTTGGCAGGGCCACACCCTGCCATCAAAAAGCCACCCCTGGGGGTGGCTGATGGACAGTCCGTCGAAACGACGATGGACTGATCAAGAAAATGCCTCGATTCGAAGAATCAAGCTCAATAGAGCTCTTCCTCGGCGTGGGTCTTGATGGTGCAGTCGGAGGTGGGGTAGGCCACGCAGGTCAGCACGAAACCAGCTTCGATCTGGTCGTCGTCCAGGAAGCTCTGGTCGGACTGATCAACGGTGCCTGCAGTGATCTTGCCGGCGCAAGTGGAGCAAGCGCCTGCACGGCAGGAATAGGGGAGGTCGATGCCCTGCTCTTCAGCGGCGTCGAGGATGTACTGATCGTCGGGCACTTCGATGGTCTTGTTCAGACCTTCGCTCTCAGCGACCAGAGTGACCTTGTAAGAAGCCATGGATGGATGGGGAGTGCAGTGACCTGTAAAAACAGGCATGCAGGACCGGTCCCTTCTACATCGGACTGGGGCAATCCAACTCCTTTCTGACAGGCATTCCAGACAAGGCCAATGGAAGCGAGGTCACCGATAAGGCGAGCTTATGCACCTTGCGAACGGCGAATCTCCAGTAATCCCCAGCGTCCCTGAGAGCCAAGAGCCGTCACCGTCCAGCCAAGCTCTTCGAGAACACTGGTGAGACGCGGGGCCTGTTCCACCAGAAGACCGCTGAGCAACCCGCGACCACCGGGTGCCAGCACCGAGGTGAATTGGGGCGCCAACGCTTCAATCACGGGGGCGAGGATGTTGCACAGCAACAGATCAGAAGGCCTACCGGCGTGCATGTCCGCCAGCACCTCCACCGACCCCTGACGCACAGCCAGGCGCTGCTCTGACCAGCCATTCAATTGCGCGTTGTCGCGGGTGGCCCGTTCCGCCAACGAGTCGGTATCGGCCGCCAAAGCCCGCTCGGCACCGAGAGCAAGTGCCGCCAAACTCAGCACCCCGCTTCCACATCCAAGGTCGGCCACCCGTAGGCCTTCCGGAGGCTGTGCCTCAAGCGCCTCAAGGCACAACCGGGTGGTGGGGTGGCTGCCAGTACCGAAGGCACTCCCTGGATCCATGCGCAGCACCAGGCGATCGGCATGCTCAGCAGGAGGCTCGAGCCAGGCGGGAAGGATCAGCAGCCGCTGCCCCACGGGATCCGCCTCCCAGTGCTGCTTCCAGGTGAGGCTCCAGTCCTCATCATCCAGCTGCACCCAGTCCGCTTGGGGGAACACCAGGCCAAAGGTGTCGGCAAGCGGACGCAGGCTCTCGATGAGCTCCCTGCGCTGATCCTCAGGCCACTCCGGTGCAGGCAACCAGGCCAGCAGCGTGCGTTGCTCAGGGGTTTCAGGCGCATGCTGAACAGCCAGACGATGCAAACCGAGGCTGTCCAGCTTCCACAGCAAGGACTCTTCCAGCTCCGGCTGGAGGGGCAGAGAAAGGCGCCACCAGCGCAGAGAGCTCGATGTCATCGACTATCAGAGGGTGACTGGATGGGCTTCCTGAATGCCATCAATGGCGCTGATGGTGGCCAAAAGGCTGGGAGGAATCGGGTCATCAATGCTGAGCACCATCACCGCATCGCCACGCACAATGCGACGTCCCACCTGCATGGAGGCGATATTCACGTTGTGCTCTCCAAGCACTGAACCGAGGTGGCCAATGATCCCTGGCATATCCCGGTGACGCGTGAACAGCATGTGCCGGCTGGGGGGCACGTTCACAGGGAATTCATCGATGGTGGTGACACGCAATTCACCATCAGCGAACACAGCTCCAGTCACGCTGTGACCGCCCTGACCACCGCGCGTCGTGAGCTGGAGAGAACCACCCGCAAAATCACGGCTGGAATCGTCTTTGACTTCAAGAACGTGAATCCCTCTGGCTTTGGCCTCCAGAGCCGCATTCACGTAATTAATGCGCTCGCCAAGGGCATTGGAGAGCAGGCCCTTCAAGGCAGCAACCACCAGCGGCTGGGAGGGGTGCTCAGAGAACTCGCCCTGGAGCCTGACTTCCAGCTCCTCCACCTGGCCACCGGCCAGCTGACTGATCAGCAGCCCCAGGGTTTCGGCCAGCTGCAGATGGGGCTTCAAGCGCTCCATGATCTGAGCGCTGAGGCCAGGGATGTTCACAGCACTGCGAGCAGGGAGGCCTAGCAATACGTCGCGAATCTGCTCCGCCACATCGATGGCGACATTTTCCTGGGCCTCTTCCGTGGAGGCACCCAGGTGAGGCGTCAAGACCAGCCCCTTTTCAACACTGCGCAGTGGGGAATCCGCCGCCAGAGGCTCGCTGGCAAACACGTCCACACCTGCACCGGCGATGACGCCGTTCTCAATCGCCTCGGCCAGGGCGCTTTCATCAATGATTCCGCCGCGGGCGCAGTTAACCAGTCGGGCGGTGGGTTTCATGCTGCGCAGCAGCTCAGCATTGACCAGATTTTCCGTATCCGGCGTGCGGGGGATGTGCAGGGTGACGTAGTCAGCGGTGCTGAAAAGGTCAGGAAGCTGGGTTAAACGCACCTGCATCTGCTGGGCACGCTCCAGGGAGACGAAGGGGTCATAGGCAATCACCTCCATGCCCATGGCCTTGGCCACTTTGGCCACGTGGGATCCGATCTTGCCGAGACCCACAACCCCCAGCACCTTTTTATAAAGCTCGTTGCCGACATACTTTTTGCGGTCCCAAGCGCCTTGCCGCATAGAGGCGTGAGCCTGGGGCACATGGCGGGAGAGCGAGAGCAGCAAGGCCAAAGCATGCTCAGCAGCAGCAATGGTGTTGCCTTCAGGCGAATTCACCACCAGCACGCCACGCTGCGTGGCAGCGGGCACGTCAACGTTGTCCACCCCCACACCGGCGCGCCCCACGATCCGGAGCTTGTCTGCGGCGGCAATGACATCGGCGGTCACCTGGGTGCCCGAGCGAATCATCAGTGCGTCGTACTCGCCGATGATCGATTTCAGCTCTTCAGGGCTGAGGCCTGTGCGCTGATCGACCTGAGCCACCTGACTCAGGATGTCGATGCCGGCCTGATCAATGGGATCGGAAACCAGAACTTTTGTCATCAACCGGCGAAAGACAGCCGTAGGCCACTGTAAAGACAGGCCTGCACGTCAGAATCAGACGCTTCGGGGGATCGTTCATGCCTGTCTGCGTACTGGTACTGAAAGAACAGGCCGCTGCGGCATCGCTGGAGCAAAAGCTGAGAGCCAATGGCGTGCCACTGCAGCGTTGCGTGTTGGTGCCTCCCGAGGCCAATAGCAGCGAAGGTGCATCCATCGACAGCGTGGATCTCCTGAATCCAAAAATGGCGCGCCAGCAGCGGCAACGATCCATGGCCCGCTGGCTGCTGCCCTTTGGATTCATGGCTGGGCTCACCTTCACGCAAATCACCAACCTTGAGACCTTCTCCAGCCTTGGCCCCTGGGGCCAGCCCGTGATCGGAGGCTTGCTCGGGATGGGATCCGGCTTGATGGGCAGTTATGCCGCCGCGGCCAGCGTTCCCTCCGAAAATGAAGACGGCGTGCGCATCCTGCGCAACCGCCATGAAGAGAAGCGCTGGCTGCTTCTGCTGGAGACCCCCACCGGCATTGAGCCCCCCTGGCAGCTGCTGCAAAGCGCCCGGCCCCTGCAAGTCGTCCGCCTGAACGACCTCTGATGCTTCCTCGCCAGGAAATCCTCAAGGGGTGCGGCCATCCCGAAGCCCTTGAAGTGCTGATCACGTTGGCAGAAGAGGTGTTGCGCACCTGGCAGCCCTGCTGGTCTCCCTTCGTATCAGCACCGTTACGCGAAGAAGCTCTGGAACGGCTTGCGACGCTCACCGAACTGCAGATCCACACGGCAGGAGGCCGACCAGAGGCGGAACGGCAGCGATTGCTCTTCAGTCGCCGCGATGAAGGCGATGCGGTGATCGACAGCACACCCCTCCCAGTGATGGGGCTGGAGGTGGAAGGCAATTTTCTGTTCGACCCTGTCGAACCCCATGACATGCGCAAGGCCATCTTGGCGATCGAGACAGACCATGGGAGCCTGGAAGAAGGGGCACTTGGAGACCTCTGGATCCGAGGCGACAGGGGCGCCCAGCTGCTCTGCACACCCGAAGCGGCGACCCAACTTCATGGCCGTCAAAGTTACGTTCGTGATGTGGAGATTCAGCTGGAGCAGCGCCCCCTCAATGGCCTCCAACTGCCCGCGATTCGCACCCCGAAACGCCTCACCAGCGTCGAAGCGTCTTGTCGTCTCGATGCCATCGCCTCAGCGGGTTTCGGCCTTTCGAGAGCCAAGGTGGTGCAGCAGATTCGCAATGGCCGGCTGCGACTGAACTGGAAGCCTGTGCGCCAGGCCAGCAAAGATCTCAGCGTCGGAGACCGGCTTCAACTTCAAGACCGAGGAAGTGTCGAGGTCTTGGCATTGGAACGCACCAAACGGGAGCGTTGGCGGGTGCAAATGGAGCGGCGCTAAAGAGCAACAGACGGCCTTTGGCCCCAGGCCGACTGCTACATTCTTTTGCGCACCAGAGGGTGCAATCCGCGTTCACATTTCAGTGAATGTTGCGGGCGATTAGCTCAGGGGTAGAGCACTACATTGACA
>JAAZVJ010000084.1 GCA_018623675.1 Synechococcus sp. HW_metabat.54
CCGGCTCCAGTTGGGTGGAGGCGCCGAGGAAGGTGCACATCGTGCGCTCTGCATCGGGCGTCACGTAGATCAGGCACCGAGCAGTTGTGGCGCCGCTGGTGGCAGCAGGGGTGTCGAATTGGGCGCCAACGGCACGGATGTCATGGCTGAAGATGGTTCCGAGCTGGTCGTCGCGCACACGGCCGATGAAGCCGGCTCGGCCGCCGAGCTGGGCAATACCCACCATGGTGTTGGCCACGGAGCCGCCGGATGTTTCCTGGCCTGGGCCACTGGCTTGGTAGAGGCTTTCAGCCTGCGTCTCGTCGATGAGGGCCATGCCGCCCTTTTGGAGACCGTGCTGTTCGAGGAACTGATCCTCCGTTTGCACGAGCACATCCACGATGGCGTTCCCGATGCCCACGACATCAAGCTGGGCATTGGGATTGAACCGGGATGCGCTCATTAGGGGTGATGCGTCAGAGATCGCAGTATCACCCCTGACGGGATCCCAAGCGCCTCAGGCCCTGTTCAGGCGCTGAGCAACGCCCGCTTCGGACCATGAATGGGATCTTCCACAACGATGGTCTGGTCGCGGCCGGCGCCCAGAGACACGATGGCGATCGGCACTTCCATCAGATCCGCCAGGAAGCGCAGGTAGGCCATGGCTTTCTCGGGCAGATCTTCGAGAGTGCGGCACTCAGCAGTGGAGCACTGCCAGCCGGGGAGCGTGACGAAGATCGGCTTGCAACGGGCGAATTCCTCCGCACACGATGGGAAGTGCTCAATGCGCTCTCCGTCGAGGTCATAGGCCACGCACACCTGGAGCTCATCCAGCTCATCCAGCACGTCGAGCTTGGTGATGGCGAGGCAATCCAGACCATTCACACCAACGGCATAACGGCCAATCACCCCGTCGAACCATCCGCAACGGCGGCGTCGGCCCGTGGTGGTTCCGAATTCACCACCGCGATCGCAGAGGTGGTCATTGAGGCTGCCCTCGAGTTCGGTGGGGAACGGGCCTTCGCCCACGCGGGTGGTGTAGGCCTTCGCGACCCCAATGACCCGGTCAATCAAGGTCGGACCCACGCCGGCACCGATACAGGCGCCACCAGAGATGGGGTTCGACGACGTGACGTAGGGATAGGTGCCGTGATCGAGATCGAGCAGGGTGCCTTGAGCACCCTCGAACAGGATGTTCTTGCGGTCGCGAGCGGCCTGGTGGATTTCCCGGGTGCAGTCCACCACGTGGGGCGCAAGGCGCTTTCCGTAGGCCAGGTATTCGCTAATCACGTCCTCGGCATCGAGGGGATCAACGCCGTAGATCGTCTGCAGCAGCTGATTCTTTTCCTTCAGCGGACCATCAAGGCGGTCCCGTAAGCGCGCCTCATCGAGCAGGTCGATCACCCGGATGCCGCTGCGCTGGGATTTGTCGGCATAGGTGGGACCGATGCCACGGCCGGTGGTGCCGATTTTGCGGTCGCCTCGTTGCTTCTCCATCGCCTCGTCCAGGAGGCGGTGGTAAGGCATGGTCACGTGGGCTGTCGAGGACAGCTTGAGACCCGAAATATCGATGCCGTTGGCGATGAGCATGTCGAGCTCACCCAGCATCACCTTGGGATCCACGACCGTGCCTGATCCGATCAGACAAATGGTGTCGGGATACAGGATTCCAGATGGAATCAGGTGCAATTTCAGCACCTGATCATCCACAACGATGGTGTGTCCTGCGTTGACGCCGCCCTGATACCGGACAACAACATCAGCGGAGCGACTCAGGAGATCGGTGATCTTCCCTTTTCCCTCGTCACCCCACTGAGCACCGATGACGACAACGTTGGCCAAAGACACCGCGGCCCGAAGCCGCCAATCTGCACAATCAAGCAGTTTCGCAGGTCCCCCTCCCTTCGGTCAAAAGGGTTGGGGGAATCGTTGCGAACCTTTCGTCGAACTCAGCTGCCCCGCACGACGGCCTTTTCTGCCTTCGCCAGTTCCTTGTCGACCCGGGTCCGCAGGGTTTCGGGCAGAGGGCGGTTGGCATAGGTCTTGTAGTGACCAGCCAGGGAATTCAGAGCGGTTTGCATCGTGGTGAAGGAGCTGAGGCCATTCACCTGAGGGCGGGGGCGATACCGCGACATGTAGTCGTTGATCAGTGCCGTTGCGGAGGATTCGGCTTCCGAGCGTCCGTCGTCGTCTTGAGCCATGGCGATCGTGGACTGCAACGTGTGCACAACGGCCACGGTGTCTTCCACGTAATCACCCGTGAGGATGGAGGCGCCGTCACCGGAGCAGGCGGTGAGCATCAGGCAAAGGCCCAGACATGCCGCCACGGTGAAGCGCATCAGGTGTCTCGTCAGGCGGTGCAGGGCAGAGAACATGAACGCAGGGCTGAGATCAGACGACTGTAGGGCTGGTTGTGGTGCTGATCGCTTCTCGCAGGCTGGCAAGGGCTTCGTCGGTGGGAAGCACCTGGGCCTCGCGAGTGGCGCGTTCCACCAACTCCACTTGCCCGTTTGCGGCATCACGGCCCACCACAAGGCGCCAGGGAATTCCGATCAGGTCGGCATCCTTGAACTTCACGCCGGCCCGTTCGCTGCGGTCATCCAACAGCACATCCACGCCTTCGGCCCGCAAGGTGTCGTAGAGCTGTTCGCCCAGCTGCAGTTGCGTCTCGTCTTGCATGTTGGCGACCACGATCACCACTGCAAAAGGGGCAATGGCCAGGGGCCAGCAGATGCCGGCCTGGTCGTGGTGTTGCTCCACTGCAGCCTGGGCGAGGCGTGACACTCCGATGCCGTAACAACCCATCCAGAAGGCTTCCTGCCCCCCTTCGGCGGTGGTGAAGCTGGCCTCCATCGCTTGGGAATATTTGCGTCCCAGCTGGAAGATGTGGCCAACCTCGATGCCACGACGGGCCATCAAGGTCTGTGTCGGATCCTTTTGGCAGCGCTCGCCCGCCTGGGCGTTGCGTAGATCAACCACCTGCGGGTCACAGGAAAGGTCGCTCCAGCGGCTTCCCCAGCGGTGCTGGTTCGGGCTGTTTGCCCCGCAGACGAAGCGGTCGAGCTCCTTTGCGGTGGGGTCGGCAAAGCGCAGGAAGCTGGTGGTCCAGGACTTGGCCCCCTCCAGGCTGGCGTCATCGAGATCGGGCCCCAGAGCCCCAAAGGGCCAGGGACTCAGCCCTTGGTTGGCCACTTGCTCAACACTCACGGGGGTGACGTCCAGGACTCCGTCGTTTTGAAGCGCGCTGATGGCGTTCACCAGCTTCACGTCATTGAGCTCCTGATCGCCCCGTAAGCACACCAGCACAGGTTGTTGTGCGCCGGACTCCATCCGTGCCAGCAGTGCAAGCACTTTCACCACCTGCGACGGCTCGAGGTCTTGGCTGTTGCACAAGGCGTCGATGCTGTCTTGCCCTGGTGTGTCAATCACCTTCACCTCACCTTCCGGTAGGGGGGTGGCTGGGTTGGCGATCGAAACGGCCTTCTCCAGGTTGGCGGCATAGCTGCCGTCCTCGCTGGTGAGGATCAGGTCTTCTCCGGCTTCGGCGGTGACCATAAATTCCTGTGAGGCAGCACCGCCGATGGCACCGCTATCCGCCTCCACGGCCACCGCTTGCAGACCGCAGCGTTCGAAAATCCGCCGATAGGCCCGGTCCATCTCGCCATAGCAGCGACGAAGGTCGTCCTCATCGGCGTGGAAGGAATAAGCGTCCTTCATGATGAATTCGCGGCCACGCATCAGGCCAAAGCGCGGGCGAATTTCGTCTCGGAATTTGTTCTGAATCTGATAAAGGGTGACGGGGAGCTGGCGGTAGGACCGCAGCAGTTCGCCCGCCAGGGAGGTGACGACCTCTTCATGGGTGGGACCCAGGCCCACCTCGCGTCCCTGGCGATCCTCCAGGTGAAACATGATTCCCTCGCCAGCGGTGTAGCCCTGCCAGCGGCCACTGCGTTCCCACAGTTCTGAAGGCTGCAGCTGGGGCAAAAGCGTTTCCAGAGCGCCCGTGGCATCCATCTCTTCCTGCACGATCGCGCTGATCTTCCGCAGGACCTTCCACATCAGCGGGAGGTACGCGTAAATACCTGATCCGACCCGGCGGATGTAGCCGCCGCGCAATAAAAGCTGATGGGATGCGATCTCCGCGTCTGCGGGAACATCCCGCAGCGTCACCAGCATCAGGCGGGAGACGCGCATGGGGCTTGAACAGCAAGGTTGCGGGAAACTATCACCGCTGGGCGTCAGGGGTTGTGGGTAGGCAATCGCCGAACTGGCCCGACGAGCGTCAATGAAGGCTGCAACATGAGTCTCAACTGCTAACGTCCGCGAGACTCCTCGTCACTCCAGGCTTTTCATGTTTGCCCGTTCGGCCGATCCCATGCTTTCCACGCCCGCGTCAAGCGTTGAAAGCGGAGCCGATGTGGATGCCGTGATGGCGCGTTCCGAGTCTCTGGTGGGCATTGAAGAAGTCCAGAAATCCCTGAACCGCTCAAGGGCTTCTGTTTATCGGTACACCAATACCGACCCACGCAATCTCAACCCTCCGTTCAATCCACGCAAGCTCAACCCTGAGTACCGAAGCGATCAAAAAGATCCACTCCTGTTCCATCCCAATGAGGTGGCCCGCTTCGCCAAGGATGTGTTGCGTATCAAGGAGGTCACCGTTGAGGTTCTCAACTCCCCCTCAACGGCCACCCAGCAGTGCCTTTCAGCGATTCTTGAAGAGCTGCGCTTGATTCGTAGCCATCTTGATGGCCTTCAGGTGGTGCCTGCAGATCCCTCCGATTTGGCTTCTCGTCGTGAGCGCCAAGACCGACCAGCGGCCTGATTACGCAGTCGTCCCCGACCAGCGTGATGCCCGAAACGGTGTCATGATTGGTCCAGCATCCTCCCCTTCGCGGTGAATGTTGCTCTCCAAGGCTCCCTTCGGGCAGGCCTTCGAGGGTTGTTCCTTACCCCCCCTGCATGGACCCCGAGCCTGCCAACGCTTCTACTTCCGAGCCGTCTCAACCCGAACCTCCGGGCCCCGAAGCTTTCGACCTGTCTGGCCCATCGTTGGCCCTTGTGGCCTTTGCTTTGGCTCTAGCAAGCGTTGGTTTTCCAGTCGCTGCCGTTCTGACTGATCGACCGGCTGGTGTGATCACTAACCCCATTGCGCAGGACCGCGATGGATCTCCGCTCCCTTCCTCCCTCGCCGTCACCGGGTCTC
>JAAZVJ010000085.1 GCA_018623675.1 Synechococcus sp. HW_metabat.54
CAGCCAATTGGATGGTGCTACAACCCAGGGATTCGGGTCCAATCGCTTCTGAGCATCTGTCCAGTCCAACAAGGAATCTCCGAGAACCCAGCATTTACAGGCATTTTTAAACGCGCGTACCTGCTGTAGACACAGTTACGCAGCTTTTGGAATCAAGAAAATCGACATTGGCGGTGGCGGCACAAGTCAGCGCAATCAAATCGGGGCGCATTTATCGCAACCAAGACTCGTTACGGGTCTCATGTTGCGCCACATCCTGGATTTCCAGACCAATTTTTTGGCCTGCCTGCATGCATCAACAAGCCACAGAAGAAGAGCAGCAAGAGCGCATCAAGTGCATGATCACGGTTCTCGAGTGATCCCAGCAAAGAGACCAGGTGTAAGACTCAAGAGATCTACCAAAGACAAAAAAACCGGCCTGAAGGCCGGTCGGTGTTAGTTCAGGTCAAACATCCATCAGGTGGAGGTTTGCATGCCCTGAATCAGGAAGTCGAAGTAGGGAGAGGCCAAGGACTGCTGGTCTTCGGACAGCAAAGCCAAGGACGCTTCACGCATGGCCTTCATGGCTTCCACCATGCCCGGCATGGGAACCCCAAGGCTGTTGTACATCTCGCGGGCACCCACGAGGCCGATGTTCTGGATCATTTCGGTGCTACCGGCCAGAACGCCGTAGGTCACCAAGCGCAGGTACCAGCTGTAGTCACGCAGGCATTGAGCACGTTGCTTCTGGCCATAGGCATTACCACCAGGAGCAACGTATTCAGGCTTACGGCTAAAGAGCTGCTTGGCCGATTCATCAACGATCTTCTTTTCGTTGTCGGTCAGGGCGCGAACAACGGAAAGACGCATTGCACCTTGATCGAGGAAATCGACCATGGAGCGCAATTCGCCGCTAGTGGGATAGCGGAGGTCGTCATCGGCCTGGAGAATCAGATCACGAACAACGCTCATGACGGCTGGCATGCTGAGAAGAGTTTAGTGGTCTCAAGCCCTGAAACCGCCCTTGGCGGCTTGGGTGTAACGCCTTTGCAATGGCAACTGTCCACCCCGATCCCGTTCCAGGACTGGTAATCACCGTCACCGGAGAAGATCTTGACCTGCGCGGCAATGGCATCGCGCGCTGGCAAAACTGGGTGATTGTGGTGCCGTTCCTGTTGCCGGGGGAAGTGGCTCGGGTGCAGCTGCAGCAGCGGAAGCGCTCCCAATGGTTTGCCAGGCGTACAGAGTCGCTCCTGCCTGCCACCGACTCCAGAAGACCACCCTGCATCCTCGCCAACGACTGTGGGGGATGCACCCTCCAACATCTCGAGGATGCCAGCCAGGAATCTTGGAAACATCGGCAACTGCAGAAATCGCTGCTGAAGATTGGCGGCCTTGATCGCCCGATCGATCCCTTGATCACCAGCCAAGGAACTCCGCTTGGCTATCGAAATCGCGCCCTCATCCCTCTCCACCGGGATACAGAAGGAAAGCTGCGCATGGGGTATTACAGGCGCGGCTCCCATCGGATCGTCAATCTGAATCAGTGCCCCGTCCTGGATCCCCGGTTGGATGCTCTTCTAGAACCCATCAAACGGGATCTCCAAGACGCAGGTTGGCCAGCCGATGCCGATCTGCACAGCGGTGATGGCTTAAGGCACCTTGGTTTAAGACTCGGTGTTCGCTCAGGCGACATTCTGCTGACGCTGATCAGCAGCACCGATCAACTGGAAGGGCTGCGAACGCTGGCTCAACAATGGTGTGAGCGCTGGCCCCAGGTCAAAGGGGTCACCCTCAACCTCCAACCGCAACGCAACAACCGTGTGCTGGGAGACTCGACCCAAGTGCTCTGCGGAGATGGGCAAATTGAGGAACGCTTCGCCGGCGTTTCGTTGTTGTTAGGCACCACCACGTTTTTCCAGGTCAACACCTTGCAAGCGGAGGCCGCAGTTCAGCGACTCTGCAGTTGGCTCACAGAACGGGCAGGGCCCACCTCTGTCATTGATGCCTACTGCGGCATCGGCACGATTGCCTTGCCACTCGCCAAACAAGGCCATTCAGTGCTTGGGCTCGAGCTGCACCAAGCTTCCGTCGACCAGGCTCGGCTGAATGCAGCCAGAAACCATCTGGAGACAGCAACCTTCCAAGCGGGTGATGTCAAAGCCCACCTCGCCGACGCCTTGCCGCAGCACCAGGCCCTGGTAGTGGACCCACCAAGGAAGGGCCTTGACCCTGATGTGATCGCCCAGATCCTGGCTTGTCCTCCTCAGTGGATGGCCTATTTGAGCTGTGATCCGGCAACGCTGTCGAGAGATCTCAAACAACTCACCCAAGTGGAAGGGCCTTATGACGTGGAGGCCCTTCATCCCGTCGATTTCTTCCCTCAGACCACCCACCTGGAGTGCCTGACCTTGCTCAGTCGCCGGTAAAAACCGACCCTTCGGGAGAAGGATCAACTGCGTAGGTCAGCCTTGAACTGTTTCACGAGGGTTTGACGCACCTTGTCGTGCACTGGTTGCAGCTGATCGTCGGTGAGGGTGCTGTTTTTGCCGCGGTAGCGAATCCGGAACGCTTGGCTGCATTGGTCGGGGCTGAGTTGACCGCCTTCGAAGCGATCAATCAGTTCCACACTTTCCAGCAGTGGCTTGCCTGCCTTGCGAATGGCCTGCAACAGATCGGCACTGCGTTGATCCCGTTGAACCACCACAGCGAGATCCCGTTCCATGGCAGGAACCGTGGCATACGCCTTAAACGCAGGCTGCCATCGATTGCTTCGGGTCGCCGCTTCCAGCAAACGCTTGAGATCGAGATCGAAGAGATAGGTCTGTTCAGGGAGATCGAACTGTTCAGCCAAGAGGGGATGCAGTTGGCCAAAACAGCCCATGGGGCGTCCCTCAAGCACCAATTCAGCACTGCGACCTGGATGGAGGCGTCCATCACTGCTGAGCGGTCGATCCTGCACGTCCAACTTCAGGGCTTGAAACACTGAAGCCAACACACCGCGGGCAGTGAAGTAGTCAGGGGGTGCGGCCTTACCACTGGTGGTCCACCGCTCCAAGCGGCGATCGGCGCAGATCACCCCACCCAGGCGGGATGTCTGGGTGATCGCGTCTCCCTCCATGGCAAACACATTGCCAATCTCAAACAACCAGCATCCGGGTTGAGAGGCCTGCAGATTGCGCTGACAGATGCGCAGATGCTCTTCCCAGAGGCTGGCGCGTAGGTGACTGGTCTCAGCCAGCAAGGGATTGCTAATGCCAATGCGTGATTCGGGCGTCTCGGCCCCCACAGGATGGGCATCAGCATCCTGGGCGGTGAGGGAAAGGGTGGTGACCTCTTGAAGACCTGCTCCGCAAAGCATCCCGCGCAGACGTCGCTCAGCCTCCTGAACAGGGGTCAGCTGACCGGGCTCCAATGGATCCGGTAAATGCGACTCAAAACGGTCAAAACCGACCAGGCGAGCCACTTCCTCGATCAAATCCACCTCACGGATGAGATCGCAACTGCGGGAGGGGGGCACCAGCACAGACCAACCATCGTCGTGGTCACTGAGTTGACACCCCAAGGCGGTGAGACAGCGCTCGATCACGGCATCCTCCAGATCGATCGGACCGTCGTCGGAGGCCAAGGGTCCGAGCAGCTGGTGCAGGGCGGTGCGGCGGAGCAGCAAAGGCTCTGGCTCAGATGCCGGGGCCGCGCAAACGTGACTCGGGCCTGCCGTTCCTCCGAGATGCTCAAGGATCAGAGCAATCGCACGTTGGGCCGCCAGCAGGGTGATTTCTCTGGGAAGCCCTTTTTCGTAGCGGCTGCTGGCTTCGGTACGCACACCACCGCAACGACTGCTGTTACGCACAGACGTGGCACTGAACAATGCTGATTCGAGCCAAACCCGTTGGGTGGTGGAGCTCACACCACTGGCCTCACTGCCCATCACGCCGGCAAGGGCAATGGGGATGTTGCGGCAGGTCACCACTTGTGCCCGGGCATCCAGGGTGATCTCACGACCATCAAGGCCCTTGAAGGTTTCCCCTTCAGTGGCCTGTCGCAGGCCAAAGTCTGCGGCCTGCACGGGGCCTCCACACAGCTGATCCAGCACGTCTGCATCAAATGCATGCAACGGCTGCCCCTGTTCCAGCATCACCAGGTTGGTGAGATCCACCAGCACGTTCACGCTGTTCATCCCCGCCCGCTCAAGCCGCTGACGCAACCAGGAGGGAGAAGGCTTCGTCCCATCGACGCCGGATAGCTCTGTGATGGCGTAAAGACCACCGGCATGCATCAACGCGGCACTGGCCGCATCGGTGTCCAGGGAGGCTGTTTGGGCAGGGGGCGTCAAAACAGGCAGAGACAGCGCTGCACCCGTCAGTGCCGACACTTCCCGGGCAATGCCGGTCATCGACAGGCCATCCGGACGATTGGCGGTGATCGCCAACTCAAGGACGGTGTCGTCGAGACCGAGCACGGCAGCGGCGGGAGTTCCTGGAGGAGGGAGGGTCTCCACCAGATCGTCCAGAACAGCAATCCCGTCCACCTCGGTGGGCTGACCCAGCTCCGCCAGGGAACAAATCATGCCCTCACTGGCCACACCGCGCAGCTGCCCCGACTTGATCGTGAGCCCAACCGCGGGCAGAACCGCCCCGACCATGGCGACAGGAACATGGATGCCAGCACGAACATTGCTGGCGCCGCAAACAATCTGAAGTGGGGCTTCAGCACCCACATCAACCTTGCAAACGCTCAATTTGTCGGCATCGGGGTGTTTCTCGCGCTCGAGCACATGGCCGACTACCACGCCCTGGGCAAGCAGGCTCAAGTCTTCAATCTCTTCAACCTCGAAGCCGGCCATCGAAAGCCGTTCACCAAGCTGTTCGGCTGGCTCCTCAACCCGGACGAGATCCTGAAGCCAGGAGAGGGAGACCCGCATGAAGACGACAAACTGAGCTGGAGATCTTACGAAGGCCGCTCCCAACGCTGGTGATGAAGGGCTTCTAGGGACAGGGCACGTTGATCTGTAAACTTGTTGGCTGTCACTTCGCTACGCAACTGCGGCGCAACGTCCTTTATGGCCAAGAACAAGGGCGTCCGGATCGTGATCACTCTCGAGTGCACCGAATGCCGGTCCAATCCCGCCAAGCGCTCTCCCGGTGTGGCCCGTTACACCACCGAGAAGAATCGCCGGAACACCACCGAACTGCTGG
>JAAZVJ010000086.1 GCA_018623675.1 Synechococcus sp. HW_metabat.54
CAACTGGAGAGAGCTCGTTTCGGCTCCCTCGTGCACTGGCGCTGGATGTGCAGCCACTGGTGACCATGAGCAAGACCCCAAGCACCAGGGCCGAGATGGCCTTCAGTGCTGATTGGCGCATGCGCTTGGCTCTCCCCACTCGTTTGGGCAAATGACTGAACACATTCTGCAGGTTTGCGGACTATTTGACCGGAAGGACTAGCGCAATTTCGATAAATAGAAGGGTTGAAATGGTCTGATTTGCTTAATAAGACCGGTTCAATCTGAGAAAAATTGATGATTCTTTGCTCCCGTGAGAACTCAGTCCCTGACTGGCTCCGCTCCGGGTTGAACCTTTGTAACTGCTCGCCCAAGAGGCTTGGATTCCGCTTTTATACTTCCGCCAGCGGTCCCCTTATTGGGGCCCAACGCGCCAGTCAGGAAAAGCGGTTTCGACCTCGGTCGGAGCAGGTTTTCTTGGCCCGGCGCCCATGGCGCGAGCCTTCGGTTCGCGTCCGTGGCTCCACTGGCAGCTCCTCGATTCGTCGAAGTGCTTGACCAGACGGGTGGACCTCCACCTCGACCCCGTCCCTCGAGGAACCTCTCGATGACCATCAGCCCACCAGAGCGTGGGAAAACGGCGAAGGCCCAGGTCGACCGGGTGAACAACCCGGCCACCTTCGAACTGTTCGGTAAGCCCGGCCATTTCGATCGCAGCCTTGCCAAAGGTCCCAAAACCACAACCTGGGTTTGGAACCTCCACGCCAACGCTCACGACTTCGATAGCCACACCAGTGATCTCGAAGAGGTCAGCCGGAAGATCTTTTCGGCCCACTTCGGTCACCTGGCTGTCATTTTTGTTTGGCTGAGCGGCGCCTTCTTCCACGGTGCTCGCTTCTCCAATTACTCCGGCTGGCTCGCCGACCCCACGCACGTCAAACCCAGTGCGCAGGTGGTCTGGCCTGTCTTCGGCCAAGAAATCCTTAACGGCGATGTGGGTGCCGGTTTCCACGGCATCCAGATCACTTCAGGCCTCTTCCACGTGTGGCGGGCCTGGGGCATCACCACTGAAACCCAGCTCATGGCCCTGGCCATCGGTGCTCTGGTGATGGCCGGTTTGATGCTCAATGCGGGCGTCTTCCACTACCACAAGGCAGCTCCCAAGCTCGAGTGGTTCCAGAACGTTGAGTCGATGCTCAACCACCATCTGGCCGGTCTGCTTGGTCTGGGTTCCCTGTCCTGGGCGGGTCACCTGATCCATGTGTCTCTGCCCACCACCGCGCTGATGGACGCCATCGATGCCGGCAGCCCCCTGTCGCTCAATGGCAAGACCATCGCCACCGTGGCGGACATCCCCCTGCCCCACGAGTTCTTCAACCAGGACCTGCTGGCTCAGCTGTTCCCCGGTTTCGGTGCTGGCATCAACGCCTTCTTCACCGGCAACTGGGCGGCTTACAGCGATTTCCTCACCTTTAAAGGTGGTCTGAATCCTGTGACCGGCAGCATGTGGATGAGCGACATCGCTCACCACCACCTGGCGATCGCCGTGCTCTTCATCGTTGCCGGTCACATGTACCGGACCAACTGGGGCATTGGCCACAGCATCAAGGAGATCCTCGAGGGCCAGAAGGGCGACCCCCTGCTGTTCCCTGCCAGCAAAGGCCATGACGGCCTTTATGAGTTCATGACCACCAGCTGGCACGCCCAGTTGGCCGTGAACCTGGCTCTGCTGGGCTCGCTGAGCATCATCGTTGCTCAGCACATGTACGCGATGCCTGCGTATCCCTACATCGGCATCGACTACCCCACGCAGCTGTCGATCTTCACCCACCACACCTGGATTGGTGGCTTCCTGATCGTTGGTGCTGGCGCCCACGCCGCCATCGCCATGATTCGCGACTACGACCCCGCTAAGCATGTGGACAACGTGCTCGACCGGGTGCTCAAGGCTCGCGATGCCCTGATCAGCCACCTGAACTGGGTGTGCATCTGGCTCGGCTTCCACAGCTTCGGCCTCTACATCCACAACGACACCATGCGTGCCCTGGGCCGTCCCCAGGACATGTTCAGCGACTCCGCCATTGCTCTGAAGCCCGTCTTCGCGCAGTGGATTCAGGGTCTGCACGCTGCTGCAGCCGGTAGCACCGCTCCCAATGCCCTCGCCGGCGTGAGCGAAGTGTTCAACGGTTCTGTGGTTGCCGTGGGCGGCAAGGTGGCCGCCGGTCCGATCCCCCTGGGAACGGCCGACTTCATGGTCCACCACATCCACGCCTTCACGATTCACGTGACGGTGCTGATCCTGCTGAAGGGTGTGCTCTATGCCCGCAGCAGCCGCCTGGTTCCCGACAAGGCGAACCTCGGTTTCCGCTTCCCCTGCGACGGCCCCGGCCGTGGCGGTACCTGCCAGGTGTCGGCTTGGGACCACGTGTTCCTGGGCCTGTTCTGGATGTACAACTCCCTGTCGATCGTCATCTTCCACTTCTCTTGGAAGATGCAGAGCGACGTGTGGGGCACCGTCAATGCTGACGGTTCCGTCTCCCACATCACCAATGGCAACTTTGCCAACAGTGCACTGACCATTAATGGTTGGCTGCGTGACTTCCTGTGGGCTCAGGCCGCACAGGTGATCAACAGCTATGGCTCTGCCACCAGTGCCTATGGCCTGATGTTCCTGGGTGCCCACTTCGTTTGGGCGTTCAGCTTGATGTTCCTGTTCAGTGGCCGCGGCTACTGGCAAGAGCTGATTGAGTCCATCGTCTGGGCTCACAACAAGCTGAAGGTTGCTCCCGCCATTCAGCCGCGGGCGCTCTCCATCACCCAGGGCCGTGCCGTCGGTGTTGCCCACTATCTGCTGGGCGGCATCGCGACCACCTGGTCGTTCTTCCTGGCCCGCATCATTGCGGTCGGCTGACCTCTCCTGACCTTTCCCAATGGCAACGAAATTTCCTTCGTTCAGCCAGGGTCTGGCACAGGACCCGACAACCCGTCGTATTTGGTACGGGATCGCCACGGCTCACGACTTCGAGAGCCATGACGGAATGACGGAGGAAAAGCTTTACCAAAAGCTTTTCTCCACCCATTTCGGTCACCTCGCGATCATCGGCCTCTGGGTTTCGGGCAACCTGTTCCACGTCGCCTGGCAGGGCAACTTCGAGCAGTGGGTCGCCGATCCTCTGCATGTCCGTCCCATCGCTCACGCGATCTGGGATCCCCACTTCGGCCAAGGCGCCATCACTGCCTTCACCCAGGCAGGCGCCTCCTCCCCGGTGAACATTGCGTACTCCGGCGTGTACCACTGGTGGTACACCATCGGTATGCGTACCAACGCCGAGCTGTACCAGGGTTCCATCTTCATGATGATCCTGTCGGCTTGGGCCCTGTTCGCTGGCTGGCTGCACCTGCAGCCCAAGTTCCGGCCTTCCCTGGCTTGGTTCAAGAACGCTGAGTCCCGCCTGAACCACCACCTCGCGGTGCTGTTCGGCTTCAGCTCCATCGCTTGGACCGGTCACCTGGTTCACGTGGCCATTCCCGAATCCCGTGGTCAACACGTGGGTTGGGACAACTTCCTGAACGTGCTGCCTCACCCGGCAGGCCTGGCTCCCTTCTTCACTGGTAACTGGGGCGTTTACGCCCAGAACCCCGACACCGCCTACCAGGTGTTTGGTACCTCAGAAGGCTCTGGCACCGCGATCCTCACCTTCCTGGGTGGTTTCCACCCCCAAAGTGAGGCCCTTTGGCTGACCGACATTGCCCATCACCACCTGGCGATTGGCTGTCTGTTCGTGATCGCCGGTCACATGTACCGGACCAACTTCGGTATCGGCCACTCGATCCGCGAGATCCTCGAAGCCCACAACCCGCCCAATGGCACCCCCGGTGACCTGGGCGCTGGCCACAAGGGTCTCTACGACACCATCAACAACTCGCTCCACTTCCAGCTCGGTCTGGCCCTGGCTTCCCTGGGCGTTGTGACCAGCCTGGTGGCGCAGCACATGTATTCGATGCCGTCCTACGCGTTCATCGCGAAGGACTACACGACGCAGGCTGCCCTCTACACCCACCACCAGTACATCGCCATCTTCTTGATGTGCGGTGCCTTCGCTCACGGTGCGATCTTCTTCATCCGTGACTACGACCCCGAGGCCAACAAGAACAACGTTCTTGCTCGGATGCTCGAGCACAAAGAAGCGATCATCAGCCACCTGAGCTGGGTCTCCCTGTTCCTCGGTTTCCACACCCTCGGCCTCTACGTCCACAACGACGTGGTTGTCGCCTTCGGTACCCCCGAGAAGCAGATCCTGGTTGAGCCCGTCTTCGCACAGTTCGTGCAGGCCGCCTCTGGTAAGGCCATGTACGGCTTCGACGTGCTCCTCTCCAACTCCGGTAGCGCCGCCAGCAGCGCTAGCGCCGCCTACATGGGTGGTTGGATGAACGCCATCAACGACGGTGGCAACGATCTGTTCCTGCAGATCGGCCCTGGCGACTTCCTGGTCCACCACGCCATCGCCCTGGGTCTGCACACCACCACCCTGATCCTGGTCAAGGGTGCTCTGGATGCCCGTGGTTCCAAGCTGATGCCCGACAAGAAGGACTTCGGCTACTCCTTCCCCTGCGACGGCCCTGGCCGTGGCGGTACCTGCGACATCAGTGCCTGGGACGCCTTCTACCTGGCTGTCTTCTGGGCCCTGAACACCGTGGGCTGGCTCACCTTCTACTGGCACTGGAAGCACCTCGCCATCTGGCAGGGCAACGTGGCTCAGTTCAACGAATCCAGCACCTATCTGATGGGCTGGTTCCGCGACTACCTGTGGCTCAACTCCTCTCAGCTGATCAACGGTTACAACCCGTTCGGCAGCAACAACCTCGCCGTTTGGGCTTGGATGTTCCTGTTCGGTCACCTGATCTGGGCCACCGGCTTCATGTTCCTGATCTCCTGGCGCGGTTATTGGCAGGAACTGATCGAGACCATCGTCTGGGCTCACCAGCGCACCCCGCTCGCCAACCTGGTGGGCTGGCGCGACAAGCCTGTGGCTCTCTCGATCGTTCAGGCCCGTGTGGTTGGTCTGGCTCACTTCACGGTGGGCTACTTCGTGACCTACGCCGCCTTCTTGATCGCCTCCACCTCTGGCAAGTTCGGCTGATCCCTGTTGATCAACGCCTGACTTGCTCCCCTTGAGGGACGACCAAGTG
>JAAZVJ010000087.1 GCA_018623675.1 Synechococcus sp. HW_metabat.54
CCGGAGAAGTTGGAGAAGCGGGCTCCATGGAAGAAGGCACCGCTCAGCCAGATGAAGATCACGGCCAGATGGCCGAAGTGAGCACTAAAGATCTTCCGAGAGACCTCCTCAAGGTCACTCGTGTGGCTGTCGAAATCGTGAGCGTTGGCGTGGAGGTTCCAAACCCAGGTGGTGGTTTTGGGACCTTTCGCGAGAGCTCGGTCGAAATGCCCGGGCTTACCGAACAGTTCAAAGGTCGCTGGATTGTCGACCTTTTCGACCTGGCTCTTCGCGGTGCTCCCACGCTCTGGTGGGCTGATGGTCATCGAGTCGTTCCTCGAGGGACGGGATCGAGGTGGAGGGCCACCCCTCCGACAAACCGGAGTTCATCGGGGCCCCGAGCGCAGATCCGCAAAGCGTCACCACGCCCGGGCGCCAGTGGCAATCAGAAGCCGAAACCCCTGACTATCACTGGAGCTTTAGGGCCCCAAAGAGGGGACCGCTGGCGGAAGCATAGAGGCGCAAGACGGCCCTAAGCCCCTGGGAGTTACAAAGGTTCAATCCGTCGGCGGCCCTGTCAGGACAGGGGGTCTGCCAGAGGGTCGCTAACAAAACGCTCTCGGCAATTTCGCCTAGTTAATAATAAATAAACAGCATATTTTTGATCTTCGTTAACACAAACTCGCCTGTCGCTTGGCCGGGTTGATGGGGCGCTCAGAATGGCTTGAACTGCTGCCGCCTCCATGGGCCCGCTGGCGAGTCGCCGTGCTGTCTCCATCCTGATCAGCCTGATGATCGTTGTTGGAGGCATCTGCCCTGCCTCCGCTCTCAGCCTTCCAGGCCTTTCGCGGGGCAACCCAACGTCCTCGCTGCGAGGAACAGGATCGGGCACTGCCATTGCACCGACGAGTCCGAGCGGGAAGCTTCAAGAGGTGACAGCACCAGGAGCCGTTCAGCAACTCACGAACCACCTGGCGGGTCATCGTCCACGCCTCACTCTCAAAAGCCCAGGCGATGGAGCAATCCTCAATGGCAACGATTGGAGCTTGCAGCTTGAAGTTGAGGATTGGCCCTTGGCCAGTGATCCCCAGCTGGGGATCGGCCCGCACGTCGCTGTGCAGATCGATGACCAACCACCTTTGAGGTTCAGCGAGGGCGTTGAAGGCCCCGGCAACGGATCAACGGTGACCGCCACCTTGCCGGCCCTGAGCCCTGGCAGTCACAGACTCAGCGCCTATGCGGCCTATCCCTGGGGAGAGGCGGCGAAAGGCCCTGGGGCAAGCCTGCATTGGCGACTCCATCAATATCAAGCTCTGAAAGGAACCCAGCCGGAGAACGATGCTCCCTGGCTTGTGATGGTGAGCCCCAGCGAACTGGGGGCGAATGAACCGCTACTGCTCGATTGGCTTGTGTGGAATGCGCCTCTGCAAAACCTGCGGGATGGCGACGGACGCTGGCGCCTTCGCCTCACCGTGAATGGAGACAGCTTCCTCGTGGATCGCCAAGAGGCGATCTGGCTACGTCAGAGCAACAACAGTTCCAGCCCAGCCACCGTGCAGATGGAGCTCCTCGACGGCCTTGGAGACCCGATCACACCTAGCTTCAACAATCAGCTCAGGCCCACTCCTCCCCGTGCAAAAAGTCGTGCCATCTGGCTTCAGTCGAAACTGAGCGAGCCTGAATTAGCCCGGTTGCTGGGAGAAAGCCAACCGGAGGTGACTAGAGAAACCTCCCCATCACCCGAAACGCAACCTGAAGGGTCAACCGCCCTGGAGCAGACCTCCACACGCAAGCAAACCAGTGAGAGTCAGCTCCCACCAGGCGCCAGCTCCCAACAATCAGCTGAGGTCGCCAAGCCACTGGAGGTGCAGATTCCTTCTGAAAACGAGACATCAACCACGGCACCCCCACCGTCCGAGGCGTCTCGCCCCATGAGCGCGACGCCGGAAACAACCGCCCCGCCCCTTCCATCGATTACTGAGAAGCCCAAGCCTGCAAAGCCCGCACCGAAGCCAACGTCGAGCGAAACCCGCCTGGCCCCGACCAGCAGCCTGGGAGGATCAGCGCGGGAGCTGTTGAAACCTGACGGCACCCAGCGCTGAGATTCGAGCTTGCTGCCCTGAACGCCACCACTCCCTCCTCCGAAGCGTCCCTCCCTGCTGAAGCATCGGAGCCCAGAGCCCGTTTAGGGCTGGGGCTATCCGCCAGCGCCCTGCCTCTTCTGCAACGTCTTCAACAGGCCGGCCAACTCGAATGCATTGCGCTCGCCGAGGGAGCCGCTGCCGCGTTGGCCTCCTGCCCGAACGACGTCCTGCGAGGCAAGCCCTCAACCCTGCTGCAACACCATTGGCAGGACACAGTGCTGGTGGTGGGAGCCATCGGAGCAGTCACGCGACTGATTGCCCCTCTGATCAGCAACAAAGACCACGATCCCGCCGTTCTGGTGCTGGACGCTGAAGCCCGCCTGGTGGTGCCCTTGCTTGGGGGGCACCGTGCTGGGGGCGAGGCCATCGCCAGGGAGCTGGCCGCACTCCTGGGTGGTCAGGCCGTGCTCACAGGGGACTGCGCCACACAGGAGCGGATCGCTTGGGACCATTTCGGCCATGCCTGGGGGTGGATTCCCAGTGGTGAGGCGAGCGATTGGAAAGCCCTGATGGTGGCCCAAGCGCAAGGCCAAGAGCTGACTGTTCTCCAAACCACCGGATCTGAGCACTGGCAACAAGCGCCAGGGGCCCAGGCCAGCGTGAGCAGTCAACCGGAGGAGCAACAGCTCCTGATCACCGCTGAATGCCCATCCCCTGCCAGCCCAACGGCCTGCCGGTGGCACCCGCCCGTGCTTTGGATCGGGGTGGGCTGCGAGCGCAACACGAGCTTGAGCCTGATCAACCGAGCCATCACATCAGCACTCGCAAAATCTGGCCTTGCCCCTCAAGCGGTGGCTGGCTTGAGCACCATCGATCGCAAAGGAGACGAAGCCGCCCTGCTGGCGCTCGCAGACCAACAGCAATGGCCCCTGGATCTCCACAGCGCTGAAGAGCTGGCCACCATCGCCGTGCCCACACCCTCCGCTGTGGTGGAAGCCGAAATGGGCACTGCATCGGTCGCCGAGGCCGCCGCACTGCGTGCCGCAGGCCCAAATGGGAGCCTGATCCAAACCAAACGCATCCACAAAGCATCAACTCCCGGTGAGCAGGGAGCCGTCACTGTGGCGATCGCTCAAGCACCAGAACCTTTTGCCCCACAACGGGGCGAGCTGCATCTCATTGGTAGCGGCCCCGGGGATCTCGCTCTGCTCACCCCCGATGCCCGTCGCAGCTTGAGCCGCTGCTCCGCCTGGGTGGGCTATGGCCTCTACCTCGACCTGCTGGAACCTCTGCGCCGCCCCGACCAAGTGCGCCTGGATGGCCAGCTCACTCGCGAGAGAGACCGATGTCTTCAAGCGCTTGAACTCGCCCGTCAAGGAGCACGCGTGGCACTTGTGTCGTCGGGCGACAGCGGCATCTATGGCATGGCCGGATTAGCCCTTGAACTGTGGCTCTCACTGCCGGAAACGGCACGTCCTCGGTTTGAGGTGCATCCCGGGATCTCGGCCCTTCAGCTGGCAGCAGCACGCGCAGGAGCACCTCTGATGCACGACTTCTGCACCATCAGCCTTAGTGACCGGCTCACGCCTTGGGAGGTGATTGAAAAACGCCTAGAAGCAGCAGCCACTGGTGATTTCGTTGTGGCGCTCTACAACCCCCGTTCCAAAGGTCGCGACTGGCAATTGGACAAGGCCCGGCAGATTTTGCTCACTGGCAGACCTGCCTCCACACCGGTGGTTGTCGCCAGACAACTGGGCCGCAGTGAGGAAGCCGTTGAGCTCCAGGAACTGGGCGCACTCCAGATCGAGAGCGTGGACATGCTCACGGTGCTCGTGATCGGAAACAGCAGCAGCCGCTCTGCTGGAGGAAAGCTGGTCACTCCCCGGGGCTACCCAGGCGCCGAACTCAGCTAGACCGACACACAGATCATGCAGTCGGGATGACAGGATTCGAACCTGCGGCCCCTTCGTCCCGAACGAAGTGCGCTACCAAGCTGCGCTACATCCCGATGACGGGACTTTAGAAGATGACCTCCCTGCAGAAACCCGACTGGTTGCGCGTCAAAGCACCGCAGCGGGAACGCATCGGCGCAGTCGCCGACATGTTGGTCGACCTGAAGCTGAACACGGTCTGCCAGGAGGCCAGCTGCCCCAACATCGGCGAGTGTTTTGCAGGCGGCACAGCCACTTTTTTGATCATGGGCCCGGGCTGCACCAGAGCCTGTCCCTACTGCGACATTGATTTCGACAAGAGCGTGCGCACACTCGACCCCACAGAACCCGAACGGCTGGGCGAAGCAGTGGCACGGCTTGGTCTCAAGCATGTTGTGATCACGTCGGTGAACCGCGACGACCTCGACGATGGCGGCGCCTCTCAGTTCGTGGCTTGCATCGAACAGGTGAAGCAACGCTCGCCGCTGACCACGATCGAACTCCTGATCCCCGATTTCTGCGGCAACTGGGATGCCTTGGCCACCGTGATGGAAGCCGCTCCCCACGTGCTCAACCACAACATCGAGACGGTGCCGCGGCTTTATCGCAAGGCGCGTCCCCAGGGGGTCTACGAGCGGTCACTGGAGTTGCTCCAACGGGTTCGCGATGGCTGGCCCCGTGCTTACAGCAAATCAGGCCTCATGGTGGGGCTGGGCGAAAGCGACGACGAAGTGCTGGAGGTGCTCCATGACCTGCGTGAGCATCGCGTTGACATCGTCACCATCGGCCAATACCTCTCCCCTGGACCGAAGCACCTGCCGGTGGATCGCTTCGTGACGCCCCAGCAGTTCGAAAGTTACCGCGAAACTGGGGAATCAGAACTGGGTTTTCTGCAAGTGGTCAGCACGCCGCTGACCCGCAGCAGCTATCACGCTGGCGAAGTTCAGAGGCTGATGCTGGCACACCCGCGCTGACTCAGTTCAGAGAATGGATGAAGCCTGAAGGTCACCGCACACAGGCTTCCAGGCATGGAGGCTCCAATCCACAAGCCCCCTGGCAATCATTGGGTCTCGGCGAATGAACCGCTCAGCAGCTGAATAGGTTTCAGCCTCGAAGATCAACAGGCCACCCCCACCTGGTTTTTGCTGGTCG